>DATENM010000083.1 GCA_035275065.1 Blastocatellia bacterium | reverse complement strand
GCGCGCCTGCATGCGGCGCGCCTGATAGCCCTCGAAGTTGGAGCACGAGCTGATCTCGCGGTAGGCGTTCTGCCCCGGAAGCCAGACCTCGATGTCGTAGGTCTTGGCCGCGGCCGAGCCCATGTCGCCGGTGCAGAGCGTGACCACCCGATAGGGCAGCTCGAGCTTCTGCAGGATAGCGGCGGCGTGGCCGGTCAGCACCTCGAGCAGCTCGTACGACTTCTCGGGATGGACGACCTGCACCAGCTCGACCTTGTCGAACTGGTGCTGGCGGATCAAGCCGCGCGTGTCTTTGCCATAGCTGCCGGCTTCAGAGCGAAAGCACGGCGTGTAGGCCGTGAGCTTGATGGGCAGCCGCGCCCCGTCGAGTATTTCGCCGGCATAGAGATTCGTCAGCGGCACCTCGGCGGTCGGGATCAGGTAGAGGCCGCGCTCGTCGGTCAGCTTGAAGAGGTCGCCTTCGAACTTCGGCAGTTGCCCTGTGCCGAACAAGGTCTGCGCGTTGACGATGAACGGCGGCAGCGCTTCCGTGTAGCCATGCTCGCGGGTTTGCAGGTCGAGGCAAAAGTTAATCAGCGCGCGTTCGAGCCGCGCCCCGACGCCGGTCAAGACGGCAAAGCGCGCGCCCGATAATTTCGCGGCGCGTTCCAGATCGAGCAGCCCTAACTCTGTGGCCAGGTCAACGTGATCGCGCGGCGTAAAATCAAAGCGGGGCGGCGTGCCCCACTGCTTGATGACCTGATTGGCGGATTCATCGCGGCCCACCGGCACCGAGTCATCGGGGAGATTCGGAATCGTCACCAGCAGGTTGTTCAAATCCGCTTCGACCACGCCAAGCTCGGCTTCGCTGGCGGCAATCTGATCGCCGATCTGGCGCACGGCGGCGCGGCGCGATTCGGCGTCTTCCTTCTGGCCGGCTTTCATCAGCTTGCCGATTTCCTGGCTTTCGCGGTTGCGCTCGGCGTTCAGCTCGTCGCGCTGGCGCACCAGTTGGCGGCGGCGTTCGTCGAGTGTCGTGAAGCGGTCGAGCGCGTCGAGCGGAAAGCCGCGCTGTTCGAGCTTGGCTCTGACCAGCTCAAGGTTGGCGCGGACGAAATTTACATCAAGCATGACTGTCACCTTTCCATCACAATCGATAAAACGATAGCCTAAGCCGTGCGCCGCAAAGGTGTCAACTTGGCGAGCTTGCGCCCCGCGCCTGCTTGCCCTGCTTCGCCGTCTGTCGTTAGCATACTCGACTATGAATGACCCGTTGGCTAACCAGACGCCGCACCCATCACTTGAAGAAGAGGCGTTCGATGAAGCCGTCGAGAACGCCTTCAGCCTGCGCGAGCGCGATGTGGAGACGCCGGGCGGCCCTGTGCGCCTGGCTTATGTCACGTGCGAGCCGCTCGAAGAGGCGGGCTTTATCAACGCCTTCAGCACGCGGCTGGGTGGCGTAAGCCCGCTGCCGCGCGACGCGCTGAACCTGACGAGCTTCAAAGGCGACATGCCCGATAACGTCGCCGAAAACCGCCGCCGCTTTCTGCGCGCCATCGGCGCCGAAGGCGCACCCATCGTCACCGCGCGGCAGACGCATTCGAGCGACCGCTGCTTCATCAAATCGGTGGAGCAAGCGCGAGGCTTTGCCAATGAATGTGATGCGCTGATGACGCGGCTCGGCGGCGTGCTGCTCGGCATTCAGACTGCCGACTGCCTGCCGGTTCTGATCGGCGATGCCCGGGCGGGCGTGATGGCGGCGATACACGCCGGCTGGCGCGGCACCGCCGCGCGCATCACCGAGCGCACGGTCGCCGACCTGGTGCTGCAACATGGCGTCAACCCGCGCAACTGCATCGCCGCGCTCGGCCCCGTCGCCTGTCAGCAATGTTACGAAGTCGGCGAAGATGTCATCGAGCGTTTCAAGTCAGAGTTCCGCTACTGGCCGAGCCTGCTCGTGAACTTCAAAGAAGACGGCAAGGCGCACCTCGATGTGCGCGCCGCCAACCGCCAGCAGTTGCTCTTCTGCGGTTTCGCGGAAGACAGTATTTATGTCGCCGATTACTGTACGATGCATCAGAACGAATTATTCTTTTCGCACCGCTGCGAAGGACGCGCGTCGGCAAATGGCGCGGGCCGCTTGCTTTCGGTGATCGGCAAGCGCCAGGTGACGGCGGTCACAAGCTGATGTGACGGCGGTCATCGCCTACCAAAAAAGGCGTGACTATGATGGAGCTATCGAGCTAGAATGGACGGCGAGATGACGCGACTCAACGCAACAACATCGGTGCGTGGATTGAGGCTCAAGGCGGGGCGCGTTCTCAGTTCATCTCCCTTCCCAGGATGGGCGCGGCGGATGAGCGCGACAGCCATCATCCTGCTCGCGCTGTGGAGTGGCGGGGTCGGTTGTTTGTGGTGTTGCGCAAGCGACCTGCCGAAAAGGTGCTGCGACGAACGCAGCGCCGCGATGGCCCATCACAGCCAGCAGGCGTGCGCCACACGCCGCCGCTGTTGCGAGCCCGCGGAGAGCAATCGGCGCGCGGCTATCAAAGAAGGTTCGTCATCGGCTGCGGCGCATTGCTGCCCAATCGGCGCGCACGCAAGCGGCCCTGCCATCTTTCCTTCATCTTCACCGCGTCAAGCACTGGCGCTGGTCGCCATCGCCCCATCGCTGCCGGTCGCTTTTGCGACTGACACGCCGCTATTCATCTCGGACACGCAGCCGGCCAACAAAGGCAGCACCTATCTGCGCTGCTGCGTCTTCCTGATTTAGAAACTCGCCCGTCGGTTTCGCCAACCATCAATGCCGGCCTAAGCTCTGGCCGGCGCGGCCTGAGTTTCTAATTTGATAGGAGATGTTACACATGAAAACGATCAAGACTCTGGTGCTAACGCTTGCCTTGATGCTGACCGGCTACGCTTACGCGACAGCCGATGCACAGTCGGTCAATGACCAGGCAAAGGTGACCGCCAAGGCGGCCTGCTGCGCCGATCACGCGGCGTGCGGCATGGAGGATAAGAGCTGCTGTGCCGAAGGCGCGGCCTGCTGCAAAGAAGGCGCCGCCTGCTGCGCGCAAGGTGCGGGCTGTGCCGATCACGCCGCTTGCTGCGCGGAGGGCGCGGCGTGCTGCAAGGAAGGCGCCGCCTGCTGCAAAGACGGGGCGACGTGCAATCAGGCGGGCGCGAATCAGGCGACCGCCAAGGCCGATTGCTGCAAAGCCGGGGCGGCCTGCTGCAAGGAAGGCGCGAGTTGCTGCGCCAGCGGCGACAAAGCCGACAAGGTGACGGCTAAGGTTCACAGCCATTCGCACGACAAGGCGGCAAAGGGCGGCTGCTGTGCGGCGGGGAGCTGCAAGATGACGGTTTCCGCGAAGTAAGCTTCACCTCTCGCCCAAACGAAAGCGCGGCTGAGCAATTGCTCAGCCGCGCTTTCGTTTTCACACAGGATAGAGCGGAATTCGATTGCGTTTGCCCTGTAGCGTAATCTAACAGATTGCGCTAGGCGTGGCGCAATCTAACAGATTGCGCTACACCCGATTGACTGGCGCTCTAGCTGGCTTTGCCGCCCGGCGCGAAGTAACCGCGGCGGTGGCGCACGTTCAGGTCTTTCTGATTCTTGACACGCAATTGAATGGTGCGGAACGAGCCGTCTTTCGCGCCGTTCGACGGCGTATAAGCCAGCACGTATTGCGAGCGCAAATCCTCGTCAATCTGCGTGAAGGCTTTGTCCAGGTCGCCCTCGCTGCGCGGGAAGAAAGCCCGCCCGCCGGTCTCCTGGGACATCTTCTTGAGCACCCCCGAATCGACTCCAAAGGCCGGGTCGCCGATGCCTATGCAGTAAACAATGACTTCATTGCGCCACGTCCGCTCGATGGCCTCGCGCATCTTGATCGTGCTTGAGGTGTCTTCGCCGTCGGTGATCAGGATGATGACGCGGCGACCCGCCTCGCGCTTGAGCAGGTCGTTCGACACCGAATAGACGGCGTCCCAGATGGCCGTCGAGCCGGCGCGCGAGCCGCCATTGATGGGCGGCGTGCCGCCGACGCGACCCGAAGCGCCCGGCAGCGCGATGCGCACCTCGTCGAGCGCGCGTTGCAGCTTCGCCGGGTCGGATGTCAGGTTCTGCACCAGCTCGGCTTCGCCCTCAAAGGTGATGACCGCGCCGAGGTCTTTGCGCGGGCGCAAGACGCGCTGAAAGAAACGCGCGCCGGCCGCCTTCTCCATCGGCAGCGTGTATTCCTCGCTGCCCGAGATGTCGATCAGCATGGCGATGGTGATGGCCAGATCGGTCTGCCGCTCGAAGGAAAAGATCTGCTGCGGCTTGTTGTCTTCGAGGACTTCAAGGTCGTCTTGCTTGAGGTCGTTGATATACCGGTTCGTCTTATCGGTGATGTTAAAGGGCACGGTGACCAGTTGTGTGCCGATCTTGATCGGCGTGTCGTCCTGCGCGCCTTCGTCTTCGGGCGACTTCTGGCCTTTCTTGCGCTGCTCGGGCTTCGTCTTGTTGTCCTGCGCGAGGCTGAACGAGGGGACGACGAGCGCGGCGACCAGCGCCACGAGCATAATGATGGGTACAGCTTTATATTTCATTTCTTGACTTCTTCCGTGGCCGCATAATAACCGCGGCGGTGAATAACGCGCACGTCTGGCCGATTGGTCAAGCGCACTTCGATGCGCCGGAAGCGCCCGTCTTTGGCGCCGTTCGACGGCGAATAAGCGAGCAGGTACTGGCTGCGCAATTCGCCCTCGATCTGCCGAAAATTGTCGAGCAATTCGTCCGGCCCGCGGGGAAAGTAAGCGCGCCCGCCGGTCTCTTCCGACAGCCGGCGCAAGATGTCTTCGCGCACGCCCTCGAAGCGAAAGCGGTCGCCGATGCCGATGGCATAAAGCACGACGCCGGCACGCCAGGCGCGGTCAATGGCTTCTTCGAGTTTGCGGCTGCTGGCGTTGTCTACGCCATCGGTCAACAAGATCACCGCGCGCCGGGTGATCTGGTCGTCGGCAGCCGTGCCGCGCGCCGGATCGCGCGCCAGGACTTCGTCGGCGGTAATGTAGACGGCATCGTAAAGCGCCGTCGCTTGCCGGCGGCTGGAAGCCGCGCCGAAGCGGCGGGCGTATTGAATCTCGTCAAACGCCCGGTTGAGCGTTTCGACGCGCGAGGTCAATCCCTGAACCAGATCGACGTCGTCTTGAAAGGTCAGGATCGCCGCCGAGTCTTTGCCCGGACGCAGGATCGAGCGCAGGAACTCGCCCGCCGCCGACTTCTCCTGCGGGAAGGTGTATTCCTGGCTGCCCGACAGGTCCATCAGGATGGCGATGTTGATGGGCAGCGTCGTTTCGCGCTTGAAGGCGAAGAGCTGTTGCGGTCGCCCATCTTCGAGTACCGTGACCTCTTCCTGACGGATGTCGCCGATAATGCGGTTGTTGCGATCAACGGCGCTGAAGGTCAGGTTGACCAGGTCAGTGCCGAGCCGCACCGCCTCGTCGCTGCCGGGAATATCGTCATCTTTATCTTTCGGCTGCGGCGCGGGCGGCTTCGACTTCTGCTCAGCGGTCGGGCGCGGCGCAGGCTTCTGCGCCGCCGCGGTTGCGGCAAGCAGGGCAACGATAGCGATCAAGGCGACGGTGCGTAAGAACATGACCCTCCGAGTGATGAGTGATGAGTCGAAAGTGATGAGTGAAGCGCGCGCGACATGCAGCGCGTCGTCTTCCCACTCATCACTCACCACTCGCCACTCATCACTTTAATACGTGTACCCTTCTTTGTACGACAGGTGGCCGTCGGCGCTGACGAGCTTGAGCCTGATCTCGCGCCGCTTGGCAATCTTCTCCTGAACAGTCGGGCGGTAATAGATGACGTATTCCTGTCGCAGGTCCTGCGCAACCTGTGTGAAAGCTTTGAACAAATCGATCTTCTCTGACGGCAGAAAGATTTGCCCGCCGGTGGCCTCACACAGGCGGCGCAGCTCTTTATCATCCGAGGTTTCGACCAGCCCCGACCCCGTGCCTTTAAAGTTCTTGGTGCTGATGCCGAAGATGGTCACGTCGTAGCGTTGCGCCATCTCGATGGCGTCGCGGAGCGAATGCTCGCTTGCGGTGTCTTCGCCGTCCGACAGCACGACGATGATGCGCCGCGCGTCACCAAGCAGATTCGCCAGCTTCTCTTCAATGATGCGGTAAACGGCATCATAGATGCGGGTGTAGCCGCCGGCCTTGACCTTGCGAATCGCCTTGATCAGCAGCTCCTGATTGTCTGTGAAGTCCTGGTGCAGCTCGACGTCGGAATCAAAGGTCGTGAACGAGACTTGATCCTTGCGGCGATAAGTCGTGACCGTCGAGACAAAATCTTCGGCGGCGTCTTTCTCGAACGGCAGCTTGAGCTTGACGCTGTTGCTGGTGTCCATCAGCACGGCGATGTTGAGCGGCAGCTTGCTCGGCGCAATGAAAGTTTCGATCTTTTGCCGCTTGCCGTCTTCGTAGACTTCAAAGTTCCGCTCGGTCAGGCCGGCGACGAATTTGCCTTTGGCCTTGACGCTGACCGGCAGGCGGACTTCATAAACGCCGACCTTGGTGGTCTGATCGTCCTGAGCCGGCGGCTGCGGTTTCTTTTGCTGGGGCTTGTCGGCAGGCTTTTGCGCAAACGTCAACGCGCTCGCGAACAGCGCAATAGCGACAGCACAGGTAATGATTACGGATGAACGTCTCATCACGAACGGGGAACCTCCGACATACAGGTCTGATGCACGGGATGCAAAATCACGATGCTTTGCTAAATCAAAATTATAGAGGCCGCCGCGAAGCAGTGTCCAGCAATAACAACAAGAGGCGGCAACCGCGATCAGCCGAGCAAGGCCAGGAAGTGCCGCAGCTCCGGCGGCAGCGGCGTCGAAAATTCCATGCGCTCGCCTGTGCGCGGGTGCATGAACGCGAGCTGCGCCGAGTGCAGAAATTGGCGACCGAGGCTGCGAGCCTCGCGCTTCATCGCCGCATCGCGCACCATGTTATCGCGCCCGCCGCCGTACAAAGCATCGCCGACGACCGGGTGGCCGATGTGCGCCAGGTGAACGCGAATCTGGTGCGTCCGCCCGGTCTTGATCTGCACGCGCAACAGGGTGAATTCGGGATAACGCTCGGCGACTTCAAAGATGGTATGCGCGGCGCGCCCGGCGCCGCCGCGCAGCACGGCCATGCGCGTACGGTGATGCGGGCTGCGCCCCATGCGCGCTTCGATCTCGCCACGCGACTCGGAAACGCGACCGTAGGCGAGCGCGACGTAGAGCTTGAAGACCTCGCGGTTGCGAAACTGCTCGGACAGTTTTTCGTGCGTGATGTCGTTCTTGGCGACCGCCAGCAGCCCCGAAGTCTCTTTATCGATGCGATGGACGATGCCGGGTCGTATGCGCCCGGCGGTTCCCGACAGCTCGTTGAAATGATAGACCAGCGCATTGGCCAGCGTGCCCGATTCCTGGCCGGCGCCGGGATGCACGACAAGGCCCGCGGGCTTGTCTACGACGATCAAATCGTCGTCTTCATAAACGATGTTGAGCGGGATGGCTTCGGGCGGCAGCTCGACGGGCGGCGGTTCGGGCAGATCAATTTCGATATGGTCGCCGGCGCGCACGCGGTAGCTCGATTTCGCGGCGCGCTCGTTGACCAGCACGTCCCCGTCTTCGATGGCGCGTTGAATGCGCGTGCGGCTGATGTCGCGCAGTTGGCCGGCAACAAACGCATCGAGCCGCGCGCCTGCCGCGTCAGGATCAACCGTTAGGAGTTGCAGTTCGTTCGACACTTAAGCAGGAGGCAGGAGGCAGGAGGCAGGAGGCAGGAGGCGCGTCATTCTTTGACTGCTTCCTGCTGCCTGCCTCCTGCTTCCTCAAGAAACCTGTGCGGCGACGCCCTGGCGCCGCGCCGCGTCTTTGGCGGCGTGGCGCTTGCGGGCAACGAGCGTCATTACCAGCCCAAAGGCGAACATCAGAATGGAGATGAACTGCGAGGTCGAGATGCCCAGCAGCGAGCCGCGCGGGTCGTCGCGCCAGAACTCGATGGTGAAGCGCACCACCGCGTAAATCATGAGGTAGGCGTAGATGATCTGGCCTTCGAATTTGCGCCGCTTCGTCAGCCACAACAGGAAGCCGAAGATCATCAGGTTCGCAATAGCTTCGATCAACTGCGTCGGCACCAGCGCCGCATCAATCGGCACGCCGGTCAGCTCGCTCGCTTTCTCGGTGAAGTGGACGCCGATCCACGAAGTCGTCGGCTTGCCCCAGCAGCAGCCGGCGGAAAAACAGCCGAGCCGCCCGATGGCATGACCTAAGGCAATGCCCGGCGCAAAGGCATCCGAGGTCTTCGGCCACGGCAGATGCCACCAGCGCATCAGCAAGACGCTCGCCAGCACCGCCGCCAGCAACCCGCCATAGAAGACGCCGCCCGACCGTAAGAAATCGAGCGACAGCATGCGCCGCCAATCGCCGCCATAATCATTCCACTCGGTGACGACCATCAGGGCCTTCGAGCCGACCAGCGAGGCCGCCAGCACGTACAACCCAAGATCGTAAATGCGCTGCTTGGGCAGGCCGTCGCGCGCCGCCAGCCGCGCCGTCAGCCACAGCGCCAGGATGAAGCCGATGGCCAGCAACACGCCATAGGTCGCCAGCGGGATGCCCAGCCCGGGGATTCTGAAAAGCTCTGGAAACATAGGTACTGCCTTTAGGAGGCAGGAGGCAGGAAGCAGGATGCAGTCGGCGCTCGAAGCTCAATCGCCTGACGATGCATCGTTCGGGTTGCTCGCGAGCGGCGTGGCGTCGCCGACTTCTGCCTCCTGCCTCCTGCCTCCTGCCTCCTCGCCATCAGGCGCGGCGGTTGCGCGCTCGGCCTGCGGAGTGATGAACAACTCGATGGCCATCAACGCCGCGCCGATGCTGATAGCCGTGTCGGCGACGTTGAAGACGGGGAACTGATGCTCTCGGTAATGCACCAGGAAGAAATCGATCACCCGGCCAATGCGCACGCGGTCAATCAGGTTGCCGCAAATGCCCGCCGCCAGCAGCGCCAGCGACCACAGCAATAGCCGGTTGGCCGCCGCCGTGCGCATCATGTAAGCCAGCACGACCAGCACGGCGACCACCGAGATGGCGACGAATAGCCAGCGCAGGTTGCCGCTGTTGAGCATGCCGAAAGCGATGCCGGGATTCTTCGTGTAGCTGATGGCGAAGAAATTGCGGATCACGTCGATCTCGTCGCCTTCCTGCATGCGCGTCGAGACGACATACTTGGTGAATTGATCGAGCGCCATCACGAGCGCCGTGATGATCAGGTACTTCACTTTCCCGGCGCTCGCGCCGACCGCTTCTGAGCTCATCAAACTTCCTCTTCTCTAAGGATGCGCATTCGCGCCGTTCACCGCAAGCCCTTCGTCGCTTATAGCCATCCTTCTTCGAGTTGACGCACGCAGCGCGCATCAATCGTCGGGAAGCGCGCGTCCGCGCCGACCGTATCGCCCCAGTGCCAGCAACGCTCGCACTTCGCGCCATCGGCATGGGTGACCGTCACTTCCAGATCGCCGCCCGCGCTCGCTTCGAGCGTCACGCCGGAGACGATAAAGATGTCGGCCAGTTGATCTTCATAAGCGGCGAGCTGCGCCAGTGTCTCGCCAGTCGCGCGCACAGTAACATGCGCTTCGAGCGATGCGCCGATCACTTTCGCGTTGCGCTGCTCTTCGAGCGCCTTCTGCGCCGCCGAGCGCACCTCGAAGAGCTTGCCCCATCGCGCCAGTAATTCAGCGTCGCCGTCGCGCGCCTCGGCATCGGCAAACTCCGCCAGATGCACCGATGCTTCGCGCTCGCCCGGCAGGCTTTCCCAGATTTCGTCTGCCGTGAAGACCAGCACCGGCGCCAGCAAGCGCGCGAAGGCGTCAACGATCTGGTAAAGCGCCGTCTGCGCGCTGCGTCGCCCCGCGGATCGCGGCGCGAACGTGTAGAGACGGTCTTTCAGTATATCAATGTAGACCGCCGACAACGTCACCGTCGCGTAGTTGTAAAGCGTGTGATAGACGGTCGTGTACTCGAACCGCTGGTAGGCGTCAATCACCTTGCGCGCCACTTCGCGCGTCGCCGCCAGCGCCCAGCGATCAATCTCCCGCATCTCGCTTTCGGCGACCGCGTCGCGACCCGGGTCGAAGTCGCTCAGGTTGCCGAGCGCGTAGCGCGCCGTGTTGCGCAGCTTGCGATAGGCGTCCACCAGCCGCTTGAGAATCTCGTCCGACAGCCGCACGTCTTCCTGATAATCCGACGACGCGACCCAGAGGCGCAGAATCTCTGCGCCCGACCGATCAATCACCTCGTTGGGCGAGATGGCATTGCCGGCGGACTTGTGCATGGCTTTGCCTTCGCCGTCTACGGTCCAGCCGTGCGTGATGACCGTCTTGTAAGGCGCGCGATTGTGCGCCGCCAGCGCCACCATCAGCGACGAGTTGAACCAGCCGCGATACTGGTCGGGGCCTTCCAGATAAACATCGGCGGGCCACGGCAGCCGTCGCTCGATCTCTAGCACCGCAAGCGACGACGAGCCGCTGTCGAACCAGACATCGAGAATGTCATTCTCTTTGGCAAAATCGCCGCCATTGCACTTCGGACACAAGAAGCCTTCAGGCAGCAAGTCTTTGGCTTCGCGGGCGTACCATGCGTCGGCAGATTCTTTGTCAAAGAGGTCGGCGACGTGATCGATCAACTGCGCGTCGGCAATCGTTTCGTGACAGCCATTGCAGTAGAACGCAGGGATCGGCACGCCCCAGACGCGCTGGCGCGACACGCACCAGTCGGGCCGCCTGAGAAACATATTGCGCATGCGGTCGGCGCCCCAGCCCGGCAGCCAGCGGACGTTGCCGACTTCGCGCACCGCGCCTTCGCGCAGGCTCTGACCTTCGCCGTCCTGGCGATCCATCGAGATGAACCACTGCGGCGTAGCGCGAAAGATCACCGGGCGGTGGCAGCGCCAGCAATGCGGGTAACGGTGCGCGTAATCTTCGGTGAAGACCAGCGCCCCCGACTCGCGCAGAAAATCAACAATCCGGCGGTTCGCCTCAAAGACTTTCAGACCGGCGAAGTGCTCGACTTCCGACGTGAAGCGACCGGCGTTATCCACAGGGCAATAGACTTCGGTTTCGGCAACGCCGAGCGCCGCATAGATCGGCTGAAGCTGCTGCCGGTATTGCTGGCCGATGACGAAGTCGTCGTGGCCATGACCGGGCGCGGTATGCACACAGCCGGTGCCGGCTTTGCCCGTGCCTTTCTTCTGCGCCTCGGCGACATCCAATTCGGTTTCAGCGTCGGCCTCGCCGCCGAGCGTGACGTGCTCGCCGACCATCAGGATCGAAGGCCGGTCAAGCCACGCATGGCGCGCTTGCAGGCGGTCGAGCAGCGCGCCGGAAAATTCGGCGACGACCTTCGGCTCGTTCAGGCCGCACTTTTCGGCCACCGCCGCGACCAGCTCGCTGGCGACAATGTAGACTTCACTGCCCACGTCAACCGCCGCGTAATCGAAGTTCGGGTTGACGCTGATGCCGATATTGGCCGGCAGCGTCCACGGCGTCGTCGTCCAGATCAGCACAAAGACCGGCTTTTCGATTGCCGATTGCCGATTGCCGATTGCCGATTGCGAACCGCCCGCCGTAATCCGCTGTTCAAGCTCGCGCACCTGGTCGGCGGGCAGCGGAAACTTGACGTAGATCGACGGCGAGGTGTGTTCCTTGTATTCGACCTCGGCTTCGGCAAGCGCCGTCTGGTCATGGATGCACCAGTAGACGGGCCGCCCGCCTTTGTAAACGAAACCACGCTCGACGAAACGCCCGAACAGCCGCGCCGTTTCGGCCTCGTAGGCGTTCGACATCGTCAGGTACGGATCGTCCCATTCGCCGAGGATGCCGAGCCGCTGGAAGTCGCGCGTCTGCCGCTTCAAGGCTTCAGCGGCATGCTCGCGACAGGCGCGGCGGATGGTCAGCGGGTCCATCTGCGATTTCTTGGCGCCGAGCTTCTTGTCAACGTAGGTTTCAATCGGCAGCCCGTGGCAGTCGTAGCCCGGCACGTACGGCGCGTCAAAGCCGAGCATCGAGTGCGACTTCACCACGATGTCTTTCAAAATCTTGTTCATCGCCGTGCCGATGTGAATATCGGAGTTGGCATAGGGCGGGCCATCGTGTAGCACGAACATCGGTCGCCCCTGTCGCGCCTGGCAAAGCGATTGATAGAGCCCCATCTGCTGCCAGCGCGCCAGGCGCTCGGGCTCGCGCTGGGTGAGGTTGGCCTTCTGCGCGAAGCCGGTCTTCGGCAGATTCACGGTCGCTTTCAAATCGAACGGTGTTTCGGTTGACATAACGCTCTCGATTTTGGATTTTGGATTTTGGATTTTGGATTACCAGAGAGGGATGCGCGATGTGCCGGATTAGCCAAAGCACTGCGCTCCCTGAATCCAAAATCGAAAATCCAAAATCCAAAATATGAAAGCACCTGACTCCTGCGAAGAGGAACCCAGGTGCCGCTTGAATAGAGTCACCAGCCTTTAAGCCTTGGACGACACGCAAACGGCTCTGAAGGCCGCTTTGGTGTCGCGCCGGCAACCCGTTGTTTATCCAATAAACATCTCTTCGTCCTGATATGCCTGATCTATCGATTTGCGCCCGCGCCCGAACAGCATCTCGATGGTTCGCCGCAAGCCGACCAGCAACGCCGACAGCTCGCGCATGGGTTGTAGCACGCCGGTCTGCACTTCGGTGGTCGTATCTTCGATGCGATCCTGCGTGCGCGTCAGCAAGCCGTCAATTTCAACGATCTGTCTTTGCAGGGTCGTCGTCGCCATCTCGACGGTGCTGCTGACCTGTTCGGCCTGGCGCTGCGCCAGCCCGGCGATCTCGCGCGACGATGTCGAAACCGCGGCGGCGATGGCGCGCGTTTCGACCGTCACTTTGTCAAAGGTCTCTTGCGCCTGCGCGGTGATTCGGTCAACCGCCACGCGCACGTTGCTGATGGTCCCTTGCACCTGATCGACGAGCGGCTCGACCTTAGCGATGATGGGCTCGGTTTTGACAATCAGCGGCTCGACCTTCTTCTGCATCGCTTCGGCGATGCCCGTCAATCGCTTCACGGCGCGCGCGATGCCGATCATCATGGCCATCTGAATGAGGAAGCTCAAAGTGATGACCGCCGTGGCAACCGTGACGACGATGTAGAAGGTTCGCTGATCCACAAGCCCTCCTTGCCCGAGAGCAAGTTGCGCAATAGAGATGGCGCAGCCGGCGCAAGCCCGGCTCGTATAATCCCGCGTCCCTGCAACTCCGCGAGGCCAGTCGGCAAATATCAAAGCGGCGCGGCAACGAGCAAGGGGCGCTGTCGCCACGCCGCCAGTTGTCTGCGTTACGCTTCGGGTTCGGCGGCAGCGCCAGCAAACTCGCCGGCCTTGCGCTTCTCTTCGCGGTAGGCTTGCTTGCCCGCCTCGATGGCCGCCTGAATCTGATCCTTCTGCCGCGAAGCGACGTCGGCGACGGCTTCAGCGCTCTGCGACACGCGCTCGCGGGCCACACCGTAAGCCCCCGCCGCGCGCTCGCGCGCCGAGCCGTAAGCGGTCTGGACGCGCTCGCTGGTGCTGTCGTAAAGCTCTGACGCCCGCGTGCCGATCTGCCGCGCGCCTTCGCCCGCCGCATCAACCCCGCGCCGCGTGTAATCGGCGATGTCGCCGCGCAGTTCGCGCCCGCTCTTGGGCGCAAACAGCAGCGCCAGGGTTGCGCCGATGCCGGCGCCGATCAATAGAAATGTCAACTTCTCAGATGCTGCTGAGCCCTCGTTTTCGGCCATAATCGCCTCCTGGTAAACAGTGTAGCTCTACATCTCTGTGCAACTTGATGAAGACACGCTCACTATAACATCTGGCTCGGCGGCCTTCAAGAAGTCTCTGGCCGCAGCGCCGTCGAATTTCGCCAACTCGCCGTGGCCATGAAGGCTCAGGCACACGCATTGCCTTAGCATGAGCTGAGTGAGCTTTTTGCCCCCGAGCCGGCGCATTTCCATACGCTCGCCGGCGCATCACCGGGCGCGGCAATAGAAGATTCGCCGTCTTCGCAGGCTTACTCATAAATTGATCGGAGGATGAACGATTATGGCACAAATACGCGAAACGCATACGGTGGTCGAGGACGTTCCTGTAGAGCGCCGCACGGTGGTGGAAGAGGATTATCCGCCCGTCGTCTATGAGCGGCGCGGCTTGTCGGGCGGAGCGATTGCCGCTCTGGTCATCGCCGGAATTGCGGTGGCTGTGCTCATCACGCTTTTAATCATGAACAATCAGCAGCGCAATCAAGACGCGCAGCTTGAGATTGAACGGGCACGCGCCGATGCCGCGCAGCGCGCCGCCGCGCAGCCGCAGATGCCGGCCCCGGCGCAGCCCGCGCCGCCGGTCGTCGTCATGCCGCCTCCGGCATCACCGACAACTGTCACCGTCCCGGCGCCCGCATCTTCGCCGACGCCATCGTCGGCAGCCGCGCCTTCGACGTCTTCGACTTCGGGCATCACCGTTGAAGTTGACGTCACGACGAAGCTGCTCGACGACTCGGACCTGCGCACTCACCCGATAGATGTGAAGGTTAGCAATGGCACCGCCACCTTGAGCGGCGAGCTGCCGAGCGAAGAATTGAAATCGCGCGCCGAGCGCATCGCCAGTTCGGTTAAAGGCGTGCGCCGCGTCGTCAACAAGATTACTGTGAAGGCCGAGTAAGGCGTCGCCGTAGTCTTTGAAAACCAAAGTCGCGCATCGCGCGGGCGGGCACGGATAGCGAGTATCTATCTGTGCCCGCCCGCGCGATTCATTTTTCAAGAGAGATTTTTCGGCCCCCTGGTATCAAATGCCCGGCGGGCGGTTCTATATAAACGTACCGATTAATTCTACAAGGGGGTAAATACGATGTTGGAATTCGGATTAATCTTTGGTGTGGCTGCCTGGATCATCTCCGCCGCTACGGCCAAAATATAACTTGATTAGCTGTGAGCGGCGAGGCCGAGTGGTCTCGCCGCTCACTTCAAATTGTCGGCAGCGAGATAACTTTCAACTCTCGCCTGCTTGTCGTCGGTTCCAGGCTGGCAGCGCCGCGGGCCTCGCAATAGAGGCGGTTCGGCGTGGCGTGAACGACCGTCACCCGGTGAACACCCGGCGCCAGATTGCCTTCGATCATCGTCACGTGATTGCCGCGGGTGTGGCCCTGCACAAAACCGCTTTCGTCCGCCGCGCCTTTGACCAGGACTTCGACCTCGCGCCCGACCCACCGTTGGTTCTGCTCGAACGACACGGCCTTTTGTAACTCGACCAGCCGGCCCAGCCGCGCGGTCTTCAGCGCGCGCTCCACGTCTGCAAAGTGAATCTGTGCCGGGGTGCCTTCGCGCTCCGAGTAGATGAACATATAAGCCGCGTCATAGCCGACTTCGCGGTATAACGACAGGGTCTGCTCGAAATCCTCTTCGCTCTCGCCGGGGAAGCCGACGATGATGTCGGTCGAAAGGGTCGCGTCGGGCAACAGCTCGCGCAGCCGCCGCACGCGCTCGAGATAGAACTCGCGGGTGTATTCGCGCGCCATGCGCTTCAGTATGCGATTCGACCCCGACTGCACAGGCAAATGGATGTAGCGGCAGACTGCCGGTGTGTCGGCGATGGCCTCGATGATCTCGTCGTCAAAGTTGACCGGGTGCGAGGTGACGAAGCGGACGCGCGGGATGCCGACGCGCCCGACCATGCGCAGCAATTCGGCAAACGACGGGTAGCCGTCAATCCGCCGCCGCCGCGCGCCCGTGCCTTCGGCGAGCCCGTAGGAGTTGACGTTCTGGCCAAGCAGCGTGACTTCGACCACACCGGCATCACGGAGCGCCCGCGCTTCGCCGAGGATGTCTTCGGCAGGCCGCGAGACTTCGCTGCCGCGCGTCTGCGGCACGATGCAGTAGGTGCAGCGGTGATTGCAGCCGCGCATAATCGTCAGGTGGGCGCTGACTGCGCCCGTCGGCGGCGGCGGCGTGTAGAACTGCAACTCGTTTTTGAAGTCGAAGGATTGAAACTTGCCGCGCTCGATGGCCGCGCCGATCTCGGTGATGGCGCCGGGGCCGAGCATAATGTCAACGGCGAACTTCTCGCCCATGCGGCGGCCTTCGGCGAGTTGCGCCAGGCAGCCCATCAAGCCGATGGTCAGCGCGCCGCGCCGCCGCTGCTTCTCTTTGCGTAGCTCGCCGAGCAAGGTCTGCGCTTTTTCGACCGGCTTGCCGCGCACCGCGCAGGTGTTGACCAGCACGAGGTCGGCCTCGCGGTAATCGTCAACGAACGAATAGCCAAAGCCCGCCAGCTCGGATTGAATGGCGTGCGTGTCATACTCGTTCATCTGACAGCCGAATGTAACTACGTGCGCTCGCATACCGTGCTCGTCTGACTCCTCTGCTTGAAACTCCGGGCCATAGGGCGAAGGCCCGCCGGCTGAAACAATCTTGAATCTTAGCATCTTGCCGAGAAGTCGTGCCAGCGCGCAGGTTTCCTGAGGGCGATGAGCAAACCTTTGACAAACCGGCGGCGGCACAGCGACAATCCCATCTAGCTTCACTTTAGAAAGGTCGTCAACAGAATGGTCAAAAGATTCACCGCCAGCGTGGCGCTGGTGCTGGCCCTGGCATTACTGACTTCTACAGGCGTTGTCGCCTGGCAAGGCGCGCCGGCGATCAAGCCGGCAGACTCCACGGCGACGCTCAACGCCACCGATGATGTGCTGAAAACCGTCAGCCGCATGCGCGAGCTGGCCATCAAAGAGCCGGTCAAGAGCGCTTTTAAAACCCGCGACGAGATCGAGCAATCGGTCATGCGCGACCTCGACGAAAGCACGCCGCCCGCCGAGTTCGACGCCTCGCAGAAGACGCTCGTCAAGCTCGGACTGGTGCCGCAGAACTTTCAACTGCGCGACTATGTCGTCAAGCTGCTGCGCGAGCAGGTGGCCGGTTTTTACGAGCCCAAGACGAAAGAGTTCTACCTCGCCGCATGGCTGCCGCTGGCCGAGCAGAAGAAGGTTATGGCGCACGAGCTGATGCACGCGCTCCAGGATCAGCACTTCAACCTGCGGCGCTTCGAGAAATGGCCGAAGGGCGACGCCGATGCCGAGCTGGCGGCGCACGCGCTCGTCGAAGGCGAAGCGACGTTGATCATGATCATCTACGACCTGGAGCAGAGCGGCCTGCGCGGCATTGACATCACCAAGATCGATTCGCTTACGGAGCGGCTGCTCGACAACGACGCCGAAGCCAGCGACCCGAACTACCCTGTGCTGTCGGCGGCACCGCGTGTGCTGCGCGAGAACCTGCAATTCCCTTACATCTATGGCGCAGGCTTCACGCAAGCGGTGTTGAAGAACGGCTCGTGGCACGGCCTCGACGCCGCTTACACGACGCTGCCGGCTTCGAGCGAACAGATCATGCACCCGGAGAAATACCTGGCGCACGACATGCCTGTGAAGTTCGCGTTGAGCGACCTCAGCGCGACGCTCGGCAAAGACTGGAAGCGCGCCGACGAAGACGTCAACGGTGAGTTTGGTTACTTTGTCATCCTCAGCGAGTTTCTGCCGAAGTTTCGCGCCCGCGCCGCCGCTGCCGGGTGGGGCGGCGACGGTTATGCCTTTTACGAGAACCGCGCGAGCGGCGCTTCT
Source organism: Blastocatellia bacterium (assembly GCA_035275065.1). NCBI lineage: Bacteria > Pseudomonadati > Acidobacteriota > Blastocatellia > Blastocatellia bacterium. The sequence continues at coordinate 27,683 of DATENM010000083.1, read as the reverse complement.
CTGCTGGCGCAGTATACGACCTGGGACACGCCTGCCGATGCCCGCGAGTTCTTCACCGCTTACTCCGAGCGCAGCGAGCAGCGTTACAAGCTCAAGCACGACACCGACGATAAAGTGACGCGCCGCGTCTATGAAACGAGCGAGGGACTGGTGAGCATCGAGCTGCGCGACAAAGACGTGGTGATGATCGAAGGCGCGCCGAGCCGCGAGCAACTGGGCCACCTCGAAGCGCGCCTCTGGCAAAGCAAGAAGAAGTAGCCTTAACCACTTCAAGAATAGACCGACAGCTTCATTCGGCCCGTTCAGGAATCCGTATGAATCGATCCCGCTTGTTGCCTTTCACGCGCGCGGCGTTGCTTGCGGTGTTGGCGCTCATCCGCGCGGACGCCGCGGCGCAGTCGCCTGCGCCGCAAGCCCGCCCGCCATTCGCGCCGTCGCCACAGCTTCAACAGCTTGTCGGCAACGTCGTCGAGGCGGCGGTCGCGCGCTTCGGCAAAGGCGGGCTGACGGCGGACAAGATCGCCATCACGCTAATCGACCTGAACGACCGCGAGCATCCGGCGTGGGCCAGCCACCGCGGCCAGGAGCCGACTTACCCGGCGAGCGTCGTCAAGCTCTTTTATCTGGTCGCCGCGCATCATCAACTGGAGACCGGCGAGTTAAAAACTTCGCCGGAGCTTGAACGCGCCTTGCGCGATATGATCGTCGAGTCATCGAATGATGCGACGCATTACGTGTTCAACGCGCTCACCCGCACGACGGATGGGCCTGAGTTGGACGACGCCGCGCTCAAGCCGTGGCTCGACCAGCGCAACGCCGTGAATCGCTACTTCGCGAGCCTCGGCTTCGAGAAAATCAACGTCAATCAGAAGACCTGGAGCGAAGGCCCGTACGGGCGCGACCGCCAGAGCCTGGGGCCAAACTTCGAGAACCGCAACAAGCTCACGACCGCAGCAGTCGCGCGCCTGTTGTTCGAGATCGTCACCGGGCGCGCCGTGACACCGGCACGCTCGCGGGCGATGATGGACTTGCTGCGCCGTGATCCATTTCATAAATCGGATGACCCGGACGATCAGGCGACGCGATTCTCCGGCAAGAGCCTGCCGGCGGGCGCGCAGCTTTACTCGAAAGCCGGCTGGACTTCTGCGACGCGCCACGACGCCGCTTACATCCGCCTGGCGAATGGCGCTGAATACATCCTCACGGTCTTCACCGTTGACAACAGCACGCAGACCGATATCATTCCGTTCGTGTCAGATTTGATTGCAGAAGCTTTCTCGCGCAGGCAAGTGCAGGCCGACCTTGTGTTGACCAATGGCCGCATCTACACGGGTGAAGCCACGCACCCGTGGGCCGAAGCCCTGGCGGCGCGTGGCGAGCGCGTCATTGCCATCGGCAGCAGCGACAAGATGAAATGGGTCACAGGCCCGCAGACCCGCGTTATCGATCTGCAAGGCCGCCTCGCGGTGCCCGGTTTCATAGACGATCACACGCACTTTATGAGCGGCGGCTTTCAACTGTTGTCGGTTGACTTGCGCGACGCCCGCACGCCGGCAGAGTTCGCCGCGCGCATCAAAGCGCAAGCCGCGCGCTTGGGCACGGGTCGCTGGATCACCGGCGGCGATTGGGATCACGAGTTATGGCCCGGCGGCCCGCTTCCGACCAAAGAGCTGATCGATGCGGCGACGCCCGATAATCCCGTCTTCGTCTCGCGGCTCGACGGCCACATGGCGCTTGCCAATAGTGTCGTGCTGCGTCTGGCGAAGATCACCCGCGACACCGTAGACCCGCCGGGCGGCACCATCGTCCGCGATCCAAAGACCGGCGAGCCGACCGGCGTGCTGAAAGACGCGGCGATGAGCCTGGTCTGGCCGCTCGTCCCCGAGCCGAGCGAGAAGGATTACAACGAGGCGCTCGACGCGGCGCTGAAAGAAGCGGCGCGCGTCGGCGTGACTTCGATTCAAGACATCACCGCCTGGCCGCACTACGATGTCTACAAGCGATACCGCGACGCCGGTAAGCTGACCGTGCGAGTTTACGCGCGCACGCCCTTGAGCAGTTGGAAGCGACAGGCCGAGGTGGTGGCGCGGCAAGGACGCGGCGACGACTGGTTGCGGCTGGGCGGCTTGAAGGCGTTTATGGACGGCTCGCTCGGCTCGACGACGGCGCTGTTCTTCGAGCCGTTCACCGACGCGCCCGGCACGGCGGGCTTGATGGCCGACGACAACATTCCCGAAGGCGTGATGAAGCAGAACATCAAAGACGCCGACAAGGCCGGGCTGCAATGCTCGGTTCACGCCATCGGCGATAAAGCCAACAACATCACGTTGAATTATTTTGAAGAGGTGGCGCGAGTGAACGGCCCGCGTGACCGCCGCTTTCGCATCGAGCATGCGCAGCACTTGCTGGCGAGCGACATTGCGCGCTTTGCCGCGCTCGGCGTCATTGCTTCGGTGCAGCCTTACCATGCCATAGACGATGGCCGCTGGGCCGAAAAGCGCATCGGCCCGACGCGCATCAAGACGACTTATCCGTTCCGCTCACTGCTCGACGCCAAAGCGACGCTGGTCTTCGGCTCCGACTGGACGGTGGCGCCGCTGTCGCCGATTCTCGGCATTCACGCGGCAGTCACGCGGGCGACGATTGACGGGCGCAACCCGCATGGCTGGGTTCCCGAACAGAAGATTACCGTCGAAGAGGCGCTGCGCGCTTACACTGCCGGATGCGCTTATGCCGAGTTCGCCGAACGCGACAAAGGCACGCTCGCGCCGGGCAAGCTCGCAGACATCACGGTGTTATCGCAAGACCTCTTCCGCATCCCACCTGACGACATTCAAAAGACCACGGTCATCTATACCATCGTCGGCGGGCGCGTCGTCTTCGGCAAGTAAAGCAGCCGCGCGCCGCTTCCCTTCTATATCGTCGCTGCTGACACCATATCGTGTAAGCATAACCGCCGCGCGCGCGTTTGCTAAGCGTACAGGCGGACGCGCGGCATCCCTCAAATTCATACCACGACAAACGAATTGCCCGTCTAGCGCATCCCCTTATAAGCGGACGCTGTGAGGCATTAGGCTTGCACTACCAATCTTTCAGCCATATCGAGCCAACAAGGCCAGGGAGGGCATATGAAACAACTCATTAAGCGATTATCAAGCGTCCCGCCGCACGTCGCCATTATTCTGGTGCTGGCCGGCATCATCGGCGCGTCGGGCGCGATTCTCTTATTGAAGCACACAGAAACCAAGGTCGAAGCCCTGGCGAAACCGCGCGCCGCACGACTCGAACGCCTGGACGGCAACGTTGACATCGCGCAGGCGCTCAATCAAGCCGACAACGATCAATTGAGCTGGACCGACGCCCAGGTGAATGCGCCGCTGACGGTCGGCGACCGCGTCTGGGCGCGCGGCGTTTCGCACGCGCAGATTGCGCTAACCGGTCGCAATTACGTACGGCTCAATCCCGACACCGCGCTCGACGTGCTGTCGCTTGCCGACCAGCGAACGCAGCTTGCCTTGCGCAGCGGCTCGGCGGTCTTTGATGTAGGCGATCTTACAAACGGCGAATTGTACGAAGTCGCCACGCCCTGTGGCGCAGTAGACTTTTCGGAGCCGGGACTTTATCAGCTCGGCATCGGCGATGACGGCAACACGACGGTCAGCGTCCTGAACGGTCTGGCGCAAGTCGTCGGGCTGGACGGCTCAGGGGTGATCAACAAGGGCGAAATCCTGACGCTCGCCAGTCAGGTGGCCGCGCAGGCGCTGGTGTCGCATATCGCGCCGGACGCCGCCGGCAACATCCTCAACGATTATTATGGCTACCGCTATCCGAATCGTTACGATGGGCGCTATCGCAACTACGACACTTACCTCGATGACCCTGATTACTATGATCCGTACAGCCGCTCGGTCAGCTATCAGTACGTCACCGAAGAGGTGCCGGGCCTTTATGACCTGGACGAGTATGGCGACTGGCAGGACGTCGACGGCTACGGTCGCTGCTGGGCGCCGCGCGTTGCCAACGACTGGTCGCCTTACCGCCAGGGTTACTGGAACGTGAATGATGTCTGGGGGCCGACGTGGGTGTCGAGTGAGCCGTGGGGCTATGCGCCGTATCACTATGGCCGCTGGGCCTATGTGAATCAGCAACGCTGGATGTGGGTGCCCGAAGGCTGCCGCACAGAGGCGGTCTATGCGCCGGCGCTGGTTGCGTTCGTGCCCATTCAGCAGTCGCAGGTCGCCTGGGTGCCGCTGGCGCCGGGCGAGCCGTACGTGCCGCGTTACTACGACGCGAGCTTCGCGCCGCAGTACCTGGCATCGCCGCAGGTCGTCCAACAGATGGTCGTGCAGCGCAACTATGTGAACATGACTTATCCGACGGCGGTGACGGTCGTGCCGTTGCAAGCCTTCACGCAACCGATCAACCAGAGCGTCATCGTGCCGACCAACCCGCAATGGATTCAGCAGGCGCAGCCGGTGACGGACCCGTATCAGGTCGCGGGCCTGCGCCAGCTCGCTATGCAGGAAGATCGCGCCCAGCGCAAGCAGGCGAGGCGCGAGATGGCCGCGGCGATGTTCAATCGTCCCGTTGTAACCAGCGTCGCGCCGGTAGTGCCGCCGGTGCGGGGTGACGCCGCGCAAGCGCTCCAGTACCAGCCGGTGCCGGAGAAGCAAAAGCGAAACAAGTTACAGTTTGAAAACAGCGGCCAGGTGGTGATGGCGCAGCGCGCCGATGGGGTGCCGCTCGCGGGCGCGCAGGCGTCGCAGCAGGTTGCCGCGCAGCAGCGCGACCAGCGCATCGCCCAGTTGCGAGCGCGCATGGAACAGGGCGACCGCTCGGCCAAACAAGAGCTGCGACAGTTGAAGCAGGAGCGCCGTCAGCAGCCGGCCTTTGCCCAGGCGCAACAGGTCGCGCCACAGCAACAAGCCGCGCCGCAAGCGCAGTCGCAGGCGATGACGCCGAAGCAACAGCGCCGCTTTGAACGGCAACAGCAGATGGCGGCGCAGCAGCAACAGGCGGCCTCGCAATCGGCGCAAGTCAACCAGCAGCGCGAGCAGCGCCGCGCCCAAAAGCAGGCGGCGCGTCAGCAGATGGCGCAGCAGCAAGCGCCGCAGCAACAGGTCGAATCGCGCCGCCAGTTGAAGCAGGAACGACGCCAGCAGCAGGCGCAGCAAGCACAACAGCAGGCCGCGCAGCAGCAAACTCAGCGCGCACAAATGAAGGCGCAACGCCGCGCTGAACGTCAGCAGCAACAACAGCAGGTGGTCGTGCAGCAACAGCGCTCGCAGATGAAGATGCAGCGCCGTGCCGAGCGCCAACAGCAGCAAGCCGCGCCGCAACAACAGTGGCAGGCCGCTCAACAGCAAGCGCAACGCGCACAGATGAAAGCGCAGCGCCGCGCCGAGCGTCAGCAACAGGTCGTGCAACAGCCGCAATGGCAGCAGCCGGCGCAGCAACAGCAAATGCACCAGCAGATGAAGCAGCAGCGCCGCTTCGAGCGGCAGCAGCAGGCCGCGCCGCAGGCTCCGGCTTACCGAGCCCCTGTTTATCAGGCTCCCGCAGCCCAGCCGAGCAAGGCCGAGCGCAAAGCCGCGCGGCGCAATCAGCAATGATGTGCGGTGGCTAGGGCCATGGATAAAAGAGGCGAGTCAGCAGCCACCTGACTCGCCTCTCTTTTATGCGGAGTAAACGTCGTCCTGCTTACTTCTTGGCGCGAGCGGCGAGCGTGGCGTAATCGGCGCCCTCGGCGGCTTCGGTCGCGACCGGCAGGTTGAGCATTGCCCATCCCGGCTCGATGATCTGCCCGAAGCGATCTGCCGCGCCGCCAAAGCCGCCGCGCAGATTGGTGACATCCTGATAGCCCATCTGGCTCATCAACTGGCAGGCGTTGGCCGAGCGCCCCCCGGACTTGCAGCCGACGATCAATTTGGCATCTTTCGGCAGGGTGGCTTCGACGACTGCCGGGAAATCTTCGTTGGGCGACATGCCGAGCCCCTGCGTGAAGTGTAGGAGCGGAATGTTGATCGCTCCCTGCGGGTGGCCGGCCTCGAACTCGGGCACCGAGCGCACGTCGAGGTAGATGATTTCAGGATCGCGCTGCATCAACTCGTGAGCTTCCTGCGGGCTAATTTCTTTCATCGTTTCTCCTTTGCGTATGCTGCCAAATTATAGCCAGCCCGGTGCCCCTTCGCGCAAGCCGAGCCGCAGGCGACGAGCCGCGAATTTCAAACAATGAAATCGCAACATTCCCCATAAATCCTTTGACGGCTCTGGCACATCTCTCTATTGTGAAAACCGAATTGATCGGAGAATACGATAGCCATGCAGGATGGGGATAGACAGGATTTGCAATCGCTGGGCGCGCTGCTGGCCGACCTCGAAAGTCGGCTGGCCGAAGTGACCGACCGGCGTCAGCTATTCTATCTTCGCCAATTGCAGCAGCGCTGTTTGCTTGAGATTTACCTGCTCAAACGCACCCTCCGCCATAACGAAGAGCCGCGCTAAGCCGGCCCCATCACAATTCCCGCAACATTTTTACAAGAATTTCCGCGCCGCTTTTACGCCCTCATTAATTGACAACTCCGTGCCCCGATCAATAGAATGCCGCCTCTGACAGCAGTACCCCCACTTTCATTCAGGCAAGCAGTACACATCTTATCGCACGGAAAAGGAGAGGGTTTTGACGATCACTCGCAAGCAGGCACTTATTGCTTTGATAACCACTTCGCTCATCTCGACCGCTAGCGCCAGCGCGCAACAAACCAGCAATCAACCGAGCCCGACCACACCGCAAAGCATCAATCAAGTCGTCAGCACCGGCGCCGCGAAGACCGCTGAAGATGCCGGCAGCCGGCCCAGAGTCGTGACGCCCGCTCTATCAATGAACGCCGCCGAAGCGCCGACGGCTAAGCCGGCTGCGGCGCCGGCCTTCGAGCTTGCCACGGTCATCCCGGCAGCGCCCACCGTCATCAAGCGCAGCCCGACGACTATCGAAATCCCCGCTGATTTACAGGCCGAAGTGAAGAGCCCGGCACGGCCCGACGCGAAGGCCGAGCCGAAGGCGATAGAGTCGAAGTATGAAGCGCGCCCGGTGATCTCGACCGCACAGGTCGGCAGCACCTTCGGTTATCGCAGCGACCCGTTCACGGGCCGCGCGCGCTTTCATGCCGGCTGCGATATCAAGGCGCACTGGGGCGAATCGATTGGCGCCAGCCTCGCCGGCATCGTGCAGTTCGCCGGTTGGAATCATGGCTATGGCAACCTCGTCATCATCAATCATGGCGGCGGCGTGACGACGCACTACGCCCACCTGTCGAGCTTCGACGTACAGGTCGGCCAGCGCGTCGAGCGCGGCCAGATCCTCGGGCGCGCCGGCAGCACGGGCCGCGCCACCTCAGCACACTTGCATTATGAGCTTCGTCTTGATGGCAACCCGATGAATCCGTTCCAGCCTCTGGCCCTTGATCCTTCGTCCGAATATTTCAAGCAGCCGGCCACGGCTCCCGAAAAGGCCGATGTGCCGAAGCCTGCGCTAGAATTAATGCGTGTCCCATAGTTTTCGACGGCGGTGTAAGCCTCGGGCTTACTTCACACATTGACCGACCGCTACGGGGCGGGCCTCAAGCTAACTTGAGGCCCGCTTTTTCTTTGAGGCATCATGAATCGTGTCGGGCGCATCAGACCTGAAAGGAAGGAAGTATCCCGATCATGCTGATGCTCAAACGCGCTTTCATTTTGCTTGCCATCGGCGCGCTCACGCTGCCGAGCGCCGCGCAAACCCGCAGCATTAAATCAGACCGCACGGCGCCGGCGAAGTACGTGCCGGCGGTCGGCGAGCGCTTGAATTATGATGTGTCGTGGGCTGACTTCATCGTCGCCGGCGAGCTGACGCTCGAAACCAAAGACCGCCGCACCGTAGACGGCGTGGACGCCTTTCACGTCAGCGCGCAGGCGCAATCCATCGGCCTGGTCAGCGTCATGGCGATGAAGGTCAACGACGTTTATGAGTCTTTCCTGAACGCCGCCACCTTGATGCCGTTTCGCGCCGAGAAGAACACACGGCATGGCAAGAAGCGCGATCAGGGATCGATGCAGCTCGATCAGCAAAAGCGCACGGCGCGGCTCGACGATGGGCGCACGATTGAAATTCTGCCGGACACCTATGACGTCGCCGGTTTGCTGTTTGCGATTCGCGGCATGGATTTGACTGTGGGGCGGGCGCGGCAGTTCAACCTCATCGAAGACGGCAAGCTCTACCGGATCAGCGTCATGCCGGAGGCGAAAGAGAAAGTGACGACGCGCGCCGGCACGTTTGAAACGGTAAGGATGGCGACAAAGAATCTGAGCGGCGGGCGCGACAGCAATCTTTATAACTTGAAGATGTTTATCACCACGGACGCGCGCCGGTTGCCGGTGATGCTAACCGCCGAGCCGTCGTGGGGCAGCGTCCGCGTGCAGTTGACTTCGATTGCCGGAAGGGCCACGAAATAGCGAACGGCTGCGGGCTGTTGGCTCTGGGCGATGCGCCGTGTGCATGCGGCCTGTAGCTTTCACTTTGGTCATCGCCCGGGCGCGGCCCGCAGCCGCTCGATCCCCCGGTTCCTCTCTGAAGGCCGCTCGCCAGTGACCCTCACCGGGGAAACTCAACATCTCGAATTCTATCGGCCCTTCTCTTCGCTTTGATTCTTGAGCCGCGCACTTTTTGCGAGTGTCACAACGACTATCGCCATGATGGCCAATCCATAAATAAAAGCCAGCGCCGCAAATATCCACCCCTCGAAGCCAAACTCTTCCGTCACCGCTAGCCCTCGACCTGTCACACAGTGTGGCGCAAGCTGTTCGCTTGCGCTGAGCTTTGCGCAAGCGAACAGCTTGCGCCACATCAACCGAATCCGTCTTGCCGAGCGCGATAGTAAGCGAGAGCTTTGGCTTCGCCGATACCACCGCGCCGGCGGCAAAACGGTGCGCGTGTTAGACCGAAACGACTCTCATCGTTTTTGGAATGGAGCAGCCTTGCGGTTGCTCAATCATCATCACTGCAAGGCTCAGGCCAGCCGCAACAATCAACCGGTCACACGAGGTTGCAATCACTTAGCGGGAGAGTGCTAGAGCGCAACGCAAGCCGCGGGCTGCATCTGTCGAAGGATTACTGCATCGCCACGACTGCACAGAAAGAGAATGCCGCACATGCCTGATGCATGTGCGGCGCGAGGGGGACGGCCCGAAGAGCGGCTTTCAAATCTCCCACGCCACTCTTCGGACCGTTGGGGGACAACTCGTCGAAAGGTTTCTAGTTCCTGGTTCCTCGTTCCTGGTTCGGAAACCAACAACCGGGTAACCAGGAACCAGGAACTAGAAACCTTTTCTGGTCACTCATTCGCGGTAGGCCGGGTTGATCGAAATGCTGGCCCCGCGATGCCGCTCAGCCAGCCATGCCGTCAGCCGCTCGGCGCGCTTGCGAGTCAGCAGTTGTTGTTCGATCTGGGCGCGCACTTCATCAAAGCGGCGGGTGCGCTGCGGCTGATGCTCGGCGGCTTTAATGACGTGAAAGCCGTACTCGGTTTCGATGACCGCGCTCAACTGGCCGGGCTTCAAAGCGAAAGCGGCCTCGTCGAAGCGCGGCGTGTGAGTGTCGCGCGCGAACCATCCGAGGTCGCCGCCGCGCTCGCGCGTCGCCGGGTCGTCGGAGGTGCGCCGCGCCAGCTCCGCGAAGCTCGCGCCGCGCTTCAATTGATTGAGCAGCTCAGTGGCGCGCGCCCGGCGCTTGTTCATCTCTTCCGTGGTCATCCGATCCAGTTGCGCCTGATCGCGGGTGCCGCGGGCTTGCAGCTCGCCGCGAATTTGCGGGCGGCGGGCGTTGATCAGAATGTGGCTGGCGCGCACCCGCTCAGGCTCGACGAAGAGCGCGGCGTAATTGGGATTGGCTTTCTCTTTATCGTAGAATGCCTGCGCGTCTGCGGCCTCAACCGTCAGGCCGCGGCCCAACTCCTGCTGCAACCATTCGCCCTTCAATTCGCCGGCGATGATCTGGCGGAAGTCTTCGTCGGTAACCTTCGTTTCATTCAGATAAGCGCGGTAAGCATCGTCCCCGCCCATCTGCTGAACGCGCTCGCGATAGCGGCTTTCAAGCTGGCCCGCCGCGATGACCAGGCCGCGCCGTTCGGCTTCCGCTTCGATCAAGGCGCGGTCGATCAGCTCCGCGACGATGCCTTCCTTCAACCGGGCGATCTGGCGGCGGCCCTCGACGGTCGTCTCTGTGAGGCCGAGCGCCTGGATGCCGTTCTTGAGATACATGTCGTAGACGCGGGCGCTGATGTCGTGGCCTTCGACAGTCGCGACGATAGCCGGCGGCGCGGCCCCCGCAACGTTTCGGTCAACATTGCCATAGCCGAGCCGCAAGACGCCGAGGCTGACGGCGAGCGCGACCAGGGTGACGACCAGCATGCTGGTGCGCGAGAATCGTTTTCCGGTTGAGGCGATCTTCATGGCTGTCTCCCGTCAGAAGGTTTTCAACCTCTAACGCGGACACTGTAATCGCCGGGGCTTGAAAAAAGCTTGAACTGCCGGCTGTATGATAATTATTCGCAGGCGAATGCTATCGCGCATCGCATTCTGCTATGTTGAGCGAGCGGTGCCGTGAAATGCTTGAAAATATGAGTTTCCGCTCCGCGCCTACGGGCTGGCACCGGCCTTGCTGATAGGGGAGCGGGCTAAGGAGAGCAGAAAGATGACCCTGACTCAATTCCTGATCCTGTTACTGGTGGCGGGGATTTGCGGCTCAATCGGGCAAGCCATCGCCGGCTACAGTCGCGGCGGCTGTCTGGTTGCGATTGCGCTGGGCTTCATCGGCGCGCTGCTGGGCACTTACCTGGCGCACGCCCTCGGGCTGCCGGATATGTTTCGGATTCACATTGCCGGCGAGTCCTTCCCGATTGTCTGGTCAATCATCGGCTCGGCGCTGTTTGTCGCCATCATTAGCCTGGTTACCCGCCGATATTATTAGTGAGGTGAAGATTTATGCTGGAAGACGAAAAGCTGGCGATTGACGAATCGAATCGCGTCGCGCATCACGAGGCGATGAAGGGCGCGGTGCGCGGCGAAGTCCACGAGCGCATCGCGGCGCGCGCCGAGCGGCTCGACCGGGTCGAGCGCACCGAAACCGACGCGGTCGCCGACGAGTTCCGCCACAAAGCGGTCGCCGAAGTGGTCGAAACCGAAGCCGAGATCGAACGGGCGCGCGGCGTCGCGCGCATCTCGCAGGTCGTAGATTATCTGTTTTATCTGATCTACGCCTTCATCGGCTTAATGATCCTGCTCGACCTGATGGGCGCGAATCGCAGCGCCGGCTTTTATCGCTTCGTCAGCAGCATCACCGCGCCCTTGCTTGCGCCGTTTCGCGGCCTGGTAGACGACCCGGCGGCGGCGCAGATGCGCTTCCGGCTATCGTACATCGTCGCGCTGATCGCTTATATTCTGTTGCATCTGGCGATCAACGGACTGCTGCGGATGATCGCGCACCGCCGCACGAGCGTCTGAGATGCGGCTGCCCGATTTCGACAAGCGCAATCCCACAGGTGAACAGGAGGCAGGAGGCAGGAAGCAGGAGGCAGGAGGCAAGGAATCCTGCCTTCGCCCGCCTATCTCGTCAGCCCGCTCGGAAGACAAGCTCTCTAAATTCTAAGGTTAACTGACCAGCAGCGCACTTCGCGTGTCCGTGTTCCGACTGCTTTCTGCCTCCTGCCTCCTGCCTCCTGCCCGCCTGGCACGCCGTTTGGCTACTGACCCATCAACTATAAGTGTCTGAACCTGACCGCCGGGGGTAGTCGAATGGAAACGCTTGCGCAAGATGCTCGTTATGCCGTCCGCATGCTACTGAAGAATCCTGGATTCACGCTCGTTGCGGCGCTCGCCTTAGCTCTGGGGATCGGCGCCAACACGGCGATCTTCTCGGTCGTCAACGCCGTGATGATCCGCCCGCTGCCGTACCGCGACGCCAGCCGATTGGTGATGGTCTGGGAAGACAACCGCACGCGCGGCAAACATCAGAACGTCGTCTCGCCGGGCAACTTCCTCGACTGGAAAGAGCAGAGCGATGTCTTTGAAGATATGGCGGCGCTCTACGATACGCGCCTCAACCTCACGGGCGTCGCCGACCCCGAAGAGATCGCCGCACAGCGCGTCACGCTCAATACGTTCGACCTGCTCGGCGCGCAACCGATGATCGGGCGCACCTTCGAGCCGGACGACGCGCAGCCGACGCGGCAGGATTCGGTGGTCTTGAGCTATGGCCTGTGGCAGCGGCGCTTCGGCGGCAACCCATCAATCGTCGGCCAGACGATCCGACTCAACACTGAGATCTATACGATCATCGGCGTGATGCCGCCCGATTATCAGTTGTTCGTCACCAGCGGCTCACTCACCGGCGACCGCCCCGAGCTATGGGCGCCGATGCTCTTTGGTAATCAAGACCGGGCGCGGCGCGGACGTTATGCCATGGCGGTCGGGCGCTTGCGCGAAGGCGTCACCCTGCAACAAGCGCAGAGCCAGATGACGGCGCTCGGCGACGCCCTTGAAAAGCAGTATCCCGACTTCAACACTGGCTGGGGCATTAACCTCGTCCCCTTCCGCGAACAGTTCACCGGCGAGATGCGCAAGCCTTTATTGATGCTGCTGGGCGCGGTCGCCTTTGTCCTGCTGATCGCCTGCGCCAACGTCGCTAACCTGCTGCTCGCCCGCGCCGCGGCGCGACAGAAAGAGATGGCTATCCGCCTGGCCATCGGCGCCAGCCGCGGGCGCATCGTTCGCCAGTTGCTGATCGAAAGCACGGTGCTCGCGTTGTTGAGCGGCGCGGCGGGGCTGCTGCTGGCGATGTGGGGCGTAGACGCGCTCGTGGCGCTCGGCCCGAAATCCTTGCTGCCGTCGGGCGGCGCGCGGCTGAATCTGGTCGTGCTCGGCTTCACGATGCTGGTGGCGCTTGCGACCGGCGTGTTATTCGGCCTGGCGCCGGCGCTTGAAGCGTCGCGCCCGAACCTCAACGATGCGTTGAAAGAGGGCGGCAAAGCGGCGGCGAGCGGCGGGCGCGCACACCGCCTCCGTAACCTGTTTGTGATTGTCGAAGTCGCTCTGGCGCTCGTCCTGCTGGTCGGCTCAGGGCTGTTGATCAAGAGCTTCGCCCGATTGCAAGCCGTCAGCCCTGGCTTCAACGCGAAGAACCTGCTGACGGTGCGCGTATCGCTGCCTTATGCGAAGTACAAAGAAGAGGGCCAATCGGGGCGCTTCTTCCGCGAGGCGCTCGAACGCGTGCGGCAGATTCCCGGCGTGCGCAGTGCCAGCGCCATCAACTTTCTGCCGTTCACAGGGCTGGGCGCGGCGACCAGGATGAGCGTCGTCGGGCGGCCCGCGCCGCCGGCAGGTCAATCGCCGACCGTTGACTCACGCGTTTGTGACGCAGATTACTTTCAAGCGATGGGCATTCCTTTAATCAAGGGGCGCACATTCAACGAGCGCGAGCAAGCGGTCGCTTCGCACGTCGTCGTCGTCAACGAGGCGATGGCGCGCGACCTCTTTCCCGGCGAAGACCCGCTCGGCCAGCGCATCCTCATTAACATGGGCAGCGACATGAAGCCGAGCGAGATCATCGGTGTTGTCGGCGATGTCAAGCACATGAGTCTCGATAGCGACGTGCGCCCGATGGCTTACTGGCCGCACGTCGAGCTGGCTTACTCGATGATGACGCTGGTGGCGCGCACCGACGGCGACCCGCTCGCCTACGTCGCGGCGGTGCGGCGCGAAGTGCAGGCGCTGGATAACGATCAGCCCATCGCCAACGTCTATACGATGGAACAGTTGATATCCGAGTCGGTAGCGCGGGCGCGCTTCAGCACGACGCTGCTGGCGATCTTTGCCGCCGTCGCGCTGGTTCTTGCCAGCGTCGGCATCTATGGCGTGATGAGCTATTCGGTCACGCAGCGCACACATGAAATCGGCCTGCGCATGGCGTTGGGGGCGGACCGCGCATCAGTTATGGCGATGGTCATCCGCCAGGGCATGACCCTGGCAATCTGTGGCGTCGGCGTCGGCGTCATCGCGGCGCTCGCCCTGACACACCTGCTCGCCAGCCTGTTATTCGGAGTCAGCGCCACCGACCCGATCACCTTCATAACGATTGCACTGACGCTGACAGGAGTGGCTCTGGCAGCCTGTTTCGTGCCCGCCCGCCGGGCGACGCGCGTAGACCCGATGGTCGCGCTTAGATACGAGTAAGGGGCCGGCTTGTGCTTCGGCGGCCAGCGCCAAACCACAAACCGCGGGGTTAACAATTTCAAGGGGTATCAAAGGGCATCATCATGAAGAGCTTGTTCCAAGATATGCGTTATGCGCTGCGGATGATCTTCAAAGCGCCGAGCCTTACGGTCGTCGCGGTCCTCACGCTGGCTTTAGGGATCGGCGCCAACAGCGCGGTCTTCAGCATCGTCAACGCGGTGCTGCTGCGCCCGCTGCCCTACGCGCACCCCGAGCGCGTGATGATGATCCAGGGCGTGCCGCTGTCTCTGAGCACAGAGTTCTCGGCAGCGAACCTGTTTGATTGGCGCGACCGCGCGCCGAGCTTTGAATCGCTCGCCGCCTTTAACCCGGCAAGCGACGGCGTCAACCTGACGGGGGACGCAGAGCCGCAGCGCGTCGTTGCCACGGAAGTCACGTCGAGCTATTTCTCGACGCTCGGCGTGCAGCCCATTCAGGGCCGCACCTTTGCACCCGAAGACCAACAGGAAGGCAACACGCGCGTCGTCGTGCTCAGCTACGAGCTGTGGCAGCAGCGCTTTCATCGCGACGGCGACATCGTCGGGCAGACGATTCGGCTCAACGAAGTGCCGCACACCGTCATCGGCGTCGCGCCGCCGGGCGTGCAGGCGCCGGCCAGCGCGGACCTCTGGTTGCCGCTCTCGCTCGCCGACCGCGTGCTGACCGGGCCGGTCATGATGTTCAATATCGTCGGGCGGCTGAAGCCCGAAGCCACGCTGACCGAGGCCCGCGCCGAGATGCAGTCGTTCTCAGAGTGGCTGCAAGAGACCGGGCCGCAAAACGGTTTCGCGAGGCAAAGGATCGAGCTGACGCCGCTGCATACGGAGCTGGTGCAAAAGGTGCGCCCGGCGCTGCTGATCCTTTTCGGGGCCGTCGCCTTCGTGCTGCTGATCGCCTGTGTCAACGTCACCAACCTGCTGCTGGCGCGCGCCAGCGCGCGGCGCAAAGAGATGGCGATACGGGCGGCGCTCGGTGCCAGCCGCCTGCAACTGGCGCGGCAGATGTTGACCGAGAGTTCGCTGCTGGCATTGCTGAGCGGCGCGGCGGGATTGTTGTTCGCTCTCTGGAGCGTTGACCTGCTGAAGGCCATCGGCCCCGCCGACATTCCGCGCTTGCATGAAGCTCGGCTCGACATGGCCGTCTTCGGCTTCACGCTCGGCGTGTCGCTGCTGACAGGCTTTTTGTTCGGGCTGGCGCCGGCCCTGCACGCATCGAAAGTAGACCTCAACGAGGCGCTGAAAGAGGGCGCGGCGGCGACGCGGGGCGGGCGGTGGCGGTTAGGGCTGCGCAACTTGCTGGTGGTCGCGGAGGTGGCGCTGGCGCTGGTTTTGTTGATCGGCGCCGGCCTGCTCGTCAAGAGCTTCCTGCGCGTGCTGGATGTCAATCCCGGCTTCGACCCGAAGAATGTTTTGACCATCGCCCTGGACCTGCCGCATGTCAAATATCCCAAAGCGCCGCAGCAGATCGCTTTCTATCAACAACTGATGGAGCGCCTCAGCGCCCTGCCCGGCGTGCAGGCAGTCGGGGGGACCAATACGCTGCCGCTGGCGACCAAGGGCGGCGTGGCCTACTCCTTCAGCATCGAGGGGGTCGCGCCCGCAGACACGCCACAAGGCACTTACGCGTCTTACTTCGTCGTCACGCCTGACTATTTGCAAACCATGAGCATCCCGCTGCTTGAAGGGCGTCTCATTACTGAGCAAGACAGACAGGGCGCGCCGCCCGTGGCGCTCGTCAGCCAGGAGGCGGCCCGCCGTTACTGGCCGAACGAGAGCGCCATCGGCAAGCGCATCATTCCCATGACTGAGAAGACGGCCCGCGAAATCGTCGGCGTCGTCGGCGAAGTCAAACAGTGGGGCCTGGAAAATCCGAAGCCGGTGCCGGCCATCTACATCCCACACCAGCAACTCGTCTGGCCGGTGACGACCATCGCCATTCGCACCACTGGCGACCCGCTCGGCCTGGCCAACGCCGTGCGCGGCGAAGTGCAGGCATTGGATAAAGACCTGCCGGTTTATGACATCAAGACCATGAGCCAGCGGCTGGCCGATTCGATTGCCGAACGGCGCTTCATGTTGATCCTGCTGGGGACGTTTGCGGCCCTGGCGCTGGTGCTGGCATCGGTCGGCATCTACGGCGTGATGTCTTATGCAGTGACGCAGCGGACGCGTGAGCTCGGCATCCGCATGGCACTGGGCGCTAACCGCCGCGACGTGCTGCGGCTGGTCGTCGGCAAGGGCCTGGGGCTGACGCTTGCTGGCGTCGGCATCGGGCTTGCCGCCGCCTACGCGTTGACGCGCTTGCTCGCCAGCTTACTGTTCGGGGTCAGCGCCACCGATCCGATCACCTTCGTCGCTATCGCGATTGTGCTGACAGGAGTGGCTCTGGGGGCCTGTTTCGTGCCCGCCCGCCGTGCCACCCGCGTAGACCCGATGGTCGCACTACGACACGAATAGGTGATCGCCTGGGAGCGCGGGCGTCTCGCCCGCAACTTCGCGCATGCGAAAGACTGGCGGGCAAGATGCCCGCGCTCCCAGGCGATACCCAACACTCAACACCCTCACTGGAGGTTGACTATGGAAACTGTGCTGCAAGACCTGCGTTACGCCATCCGCGCTTCGCTGAACAGGCCGGGGTTTATGGTCATCGTCGTCCTGGCGCTGGCCATCGGCATCGGCGCCAACACCGCCATCTTCTCGGTGGTCAACGCCATTCTGCTGCGCCCGCTGCCTTACAAGAATCCCGACCGCATCGTCATGGTCTGGATGAGCAATGGCAAGCTCGCCATCGATCAAGACTGGCACTCGTACCCGAACTATGTCGATTACCGCGATCAGAACTCCACCTTTGAAGAGGTAGCGGCATTCAACGACCGCAGCTTCAATCTCACAGGCAACGGCGAGCCGGTGCGCGTCGCCGGCGCGTGGTCAACGGCCAACCTCTTTGCAGTCCTCGGCGTAGACCCGCTGCAAGGACGAGCCTTCACCGTTGAAGAAGAGGAGCCGGGCAAAGACCGGGTCGCCGTCATCAGCTACGGGCTGTGGCAGCGGCGCTTTGGCAGCGATCCCGGCGTCATCGGCCAACCCATCAGTCTCAATGGCGTAGACCGCACCGTCATCGGCGTTATGCCGGCGAGCTTTGCCTTTCCGCAGAAAGAGACAGACGTGTGGGTGCCGCTTGCCACTTCGGTGCAGAACAAGCAGGCGCGCGGCGCGTTCTGGTTGAAAGCCGTCGGGCGGCTGAAGCCCGGCGTGACCATCGAGCAGGCGCGCGCCGACATGGGCACGATTGCCAACCAACTGCTTGAGCGCTTTCCGCAGATCATGGAGAGCTACGGCGTCAACCTTGTGCCGCTGCACGAGCAGGTCACCGGCAAGGTGCGCACGGCGCTGCTGGTCTTGTTGGCCGCGGTGGCGTTTGTCTTGTTGATCGCCTGCGCCAACGTCGCCAACCTCTTGCTGGCCCGCGCCGCCGCTCGTGAACGAGAGATCGCCATACGGACGGCGCTCGGCGCCAGCCGTCGCCGCATCGTCCGCCAACTGCTTACGGAAAGCGTGCTGTTGGCGCTTGTCGGCGGCGTCTTGGGACTGCTGCTGGCCATCTGGGGACTGGACGCGCTGAAGGCGATCAGCCCGGCCAACGTCCCGCGCCTCGACCAGATCGGCATTGATGGCCGTGTGCTGGCTTTCACGCTGACGGTATCGCTGCTGACCGGCATCATCTTCGGCCTGGTGCCGGCGCTGCAAGCCTCAAAGCCCGACCTCAACGAATCGCTCAAAGAAGGCGGGCGCGGCTCGTCCGAGGGTCGCCGCGGCAAGCATGTTCGCAGCCTGCTGGTGGTCTCAGAAATCGCCCTGTCGCTGGTTTTGCTGATCGGCGCCGGCCTGCTGATTAAGAGCTTCATCCACCTGCAAAAGTTCGACCTCGGCTTCAACCCGGACAACCTGCTGACCCTGCGCGTGCAACTGGCCGGCACCAAGTACCGCGAAAATCCGCAGGTCGTCAACTTCTTCCAGCAAGCGCTCGAACGCATGCGCAACGTGCCGGGCGTGCAATCGGTTGGCGCCATCTCCACCATATTCCTGAGCGACACGCCGAACTCGACGAATTTCACCATCGAAGGCCGCCCGGTGGTGACCGGCGCCGACAGCATCGAAGTGCCGCTCGACGCCGTCACGAACGACTATTTCAAAGTGATGGGCATCCCCTTGCTCAAAGGGCGCTTCTTTGATGAGCGCGACCGCGCCGGTTCGCTGCCGGTCGCCATCGTCAACGAGACGTTCGCCAAACGCTTCTTCGAGGGCGAAGACCCCCTCGGCAAGCGTTACTGCTACGGCCAGCCGAGCAGCGACGGCAAAACAGAATGGCTGACGATTGTCGGCGTCGTCGGCGACATGCGACGCACCGGATACGACAAGGCGGCGCGGCCCGAAACTTTTATGGCGCAGGATCAAAATCCCGATAGCGCACTGACCATCGTGGCGCGCACCGCCGGCGACCCCGCGAGCTACGCTCCGGCGCTGCGCGACGCGGTCTGGGCGGTTGATAAAGACCAGTCCGTCTTCAGTATCAAGACGATGGACGCAACGCTCGCCGAGATGACGGCGGAGCGCCGCTTCAACATGCTGCTGCTCGGCATCTTTGCCGCCGTGGCGATGGTGCTTGCGGGCGTCGGCATCTACGGCGTGATGAGCTATTCGGTCACGCAGCGCATGCATGAGCTAGGCATCCGCATCGCGCTGGGCGCCAGCCAACGTGACGTGCTGCGGCTGGTGATTGGCCAGGCGACGCGGCTGGCATTGATCGGCGTCGGCGCGGGACTGATTGCGGCCTTTTTCTTAACGCGCTTGATGGCGAGCCTGCTTTATGGCGTCAGCGCCACCGACTTTGCAACCTTTTTGCTGATTTCGTCACTACTCACAGGGGTCTCACTAGCCGCCAGTTTTGTGCCCGCACGGCGCGCGATGAAAGTCGATCCGATGGTCGCGCTGCGCTACGAATGACTCGATTGCGGATTGCGGATTGCGGATTGCGGATTATCGAACTTGTTTCTGAGTTTCATTTGAACCCTCGCCGTCTCAAGTTCTGAAGAGAATCCGCGGTTCCAGATTCCGCAATCCGCAATCCGCAATCCGCAATTCAACGGAGGTTTGGCCATGCAAAAATTCTGGCAAGATTTGCGCTTCGGCGCACGCATGCTCGCAAAGAAGCCCGGCCTGACCTTTGTGGCCGTGCTGACATTGGCGCTCGGCATCGGTGCCAACACGGCGATCTTTTCGGTCGTGAATGCCGTGCTGCTGCGCCCGCTGCCCTACGTGCAGCCCGACCGTCTGGTCTACGCCTTCCGCGTGCAGCCGCCGATTGTGCGCGGCCCGATCTCGCGGCCCGATTACCTGGAGTGGCAATCGCAGAATCAGTCGTTTCAAAACATCGCCGCGTACACCTATGCGACGTTCAATCTGACGGGGGTTGATCAGGCCGAGCGCCTGCGCGGCGCGCTCGTCAGCGAAGACTTTTTCACGCTGTTCGGGACGAAGGCGGCGCAGGGCCGCTTCCTGCTGCCATCAGACAATCAAGCGGGCGGCACCCGCGTCACGGTCATCAGCTACGGGCTGTGGCAGCGGCGCTTCGGCGGTGACCCGCAAGTCGTCGGCAACACGGTTTCGCTGAACGGCGACACTTACACGGTGGTCGGCGTCGCGCCACCGGAGTTCAACTTTCCCGCGCGCATAGACGCCTGGATGCCGGCAAAGCTCAACGAGAGTCAGCAAGGGCGCGGCAGTAATTACCTGCTGGTCATCGGACGGTTGAAGGACGGCATCACTGTCGAGCAGGCGCAGGCGCAGTTCAATCAGGTTGCGGCGGCGCTCGCCGAACAGTACCCGGCCAACGATGCCAACCTGACCGTGCAGGTCTCGCCGCTGCTCGAAGAACAGGTGCGTTTCATTCGTCCCATCCTGTGGATCATGCTCGGCGCGGTCGGTTTTGTCTTGCTGATTGCCTGCGCCAACGTCGCCAATCTTTTGCTCGCCCGCGCTATGGCGCGACAAAAAGAGATTGCGATCCGCACGGCGATGGGCGCCAGCCGCTGGCAGATCGTTCGTCAGTTGCTCACGGAAAGCATGCTGCTGGCGATAGTCGGCGGCGGCCTCGGTGTGCTGCTGGCGGTCTGGGCGATTGACCTGCTGGTTGCGTTCGCGCCCGCTAACATCCCGCGCGTCCGCGAAGTGGGCGTTGACGGCGCGGTGCTAGGGTTCACGCTGGTCGTGGCACTGGTGACCGGCATTCTCTTCGGCCTGGCGCCGGCGGTGCAAGTTTCCAAATCCGACCTCAACGAAACGCTCAAGGAAGGCGGGCGCAGCGCCGCCGCCAGCGGCCCGCGTCAGGCGCTGTTGCGCCGCGGGCTGGTGGTCTTCGAGATCGCCTCGTCGCTCGTGCTGTTGATCTGCGCCGGGCTGTTGATCGTCAGCATTCAGCGGCTCACGAAAGTAGACCCCGGATTTGATCCGCGGCCTCTGCTCACGGCTGACGTTTCGTTCCCGCGCCTGGCCACGTCGCCGAACGACAAGCCGGCGGACGCGCAGACTAAACAGCTCCAAGCCTCTGTAAATTTTCTCACACAGGTGCAGCAACGCATCAGCCGCTTGCCCGGCGTCGAAGCCATCGGCGCAATCAACGACCTGCCGATCACCGGGCGCAGCAGCGTCAACGGCGGCTTTAGCATCGCCGGCCAGCCGCCGTGGGACCCGGGCAAAGCGCCGGTCGCCGAGTTCCGCACCGTCACCCCGGATTACTTCCGCGCCATCGGCGTGCGGCTCATCAAAGGGCGCACGTTCAACGAGAGCGACAAGCTCGACAGCCCGGCAGTCGTCTTGATCAACGAGACGATGGCCAAGCAGTACTTCGCGGACGATGAGCCGATAGGCAAGCAGATCACCGCGCTCACCGGCCAGCCGTCGCAAGTCGTCGGCGTCGTCAGCGACGCGCGGCAGTGGGGCTTAGAGCTGCCGGCGGCTGCCGAGATTTATTTCCCATACGCGCAGGTCGCCATCAGCTCTGAAGCCTCGCTGGTGGTGCGCGCCACCGGCGATCCCGCGACCTTGAGCGACGCCGTTCGCACAGCCGTGCGCGAAGTCAACGCCGACGCCCCGGTGCTGCGCCTCAAGACGATGAGCGAAGTGTTAGAGCTGGCGACCGCGCAGCAGCGATTCACCATGGCGCTGATGGCCGTCTTCGCCGGCATCGCGCTGGTCATGGCGGTCATCGGCCTTTATGGCGTGATGTCGTATTCGGTCACGCAGCGCACGCACGAGATCGGCATCCGCATGGCGTTGGGCGCCAGCCGCCGCGACGTGATGCGGCTGGTCGTCGGCCAGGGCCTGGCGCTGGCGCTATTTGGCGTTGGCACCGGCCTGGTTGCCGCTTTCGCCGTCACGAGGCTGCTTGCGACGTTGCTATTCGGAGTCAGCGCCACCGACCCGTTGACCTTTGCCGTCATCGCTTTGATCTTGCTGGGGGTGGCTCTGGGAGCCTGTTTCGTGCCGGCTCGCCGGGCAACACGCGTAGACCCGATGGTGGCGCTGCGATACGAATAAGTTTCTAGTTCCTGGTTTCTAGTTCCTGGTTGACACACCGAGAACTTTCCCAAACCAGAAACCAGAAACCAGAAACCGCAAACCGGAGATTTGGCTATGCAGACGATCTGGCAAGACCTCAAGTATGGATTGCGGGTGCTGCTCAAGCAGCCGGGCGTTACCGCCATCGCGGTGCTTAGCCTGGCGCTCGGCATCGGCGCGAATACGGCCATCTTCAGCATCGTCAACGCCGTCTTGCTGCGTTCGCTGCCTTACCCGCATGCCGAGCAGTTGATGCAGATCAGCCAGAGCCTGCCCGGTGTCGAAAACGACGCGGCCGGCGAGCCCAAGTTCCTCTTCTGGCGAGAGCATAATCAAACCTTCGCGGCCCTGGCCATCGAACAGCCCATCGGCTCCGGGGTCAATCTCGCAGGCGGCAGCGAGCCCGAATATGTCAGCGGCGTCAAAGTGTCGAAAGAATTCTTCGATGTGCTGGGCATCCAGCCGGCGCTCGGACGCGGCTTCACCGCAGAAGAAGATCGGCCCGGCGGCGAGCGCGTCGCCGTCATCAGCAACGGGCTCTGGCGGCGGCGCTTCGGCGCGGACGCGGGTCTGATCGGTAAGACCATTTCGATCAACAGCGATAGCTTTATCGTCGTCGGCATCCTTCCGCAGGGCTTTCAATACCAGTCGGGCTTTCAGTATCTGCGGTCGGCTGATGTCTTCGTGCCGCTGCGCCCATCGCTGGGCGGCGATCCTGATCCGAATTACCGGGTGATCGGGCGGCTGCGCCCGGAGGTCACGCCGCGACAGGCGCAGGCCGATATGCAGCAGGTGGCCGA
This sequence comes from Blastocatellia bacterium, assembly GCA_035275065.1. Lineage (NCBI taxonomy): Bacteria > Pseudomonadati > Acidobacteriota > Blastocatellia > Blastocatellia bacterium. Next base: position 4,966 of record DATENM010000083.1, on the reverse strand, counting down.
AGCGTTTCGCGCCGTCTACCCGGCGCAGATGCAAGAGGGCGAAGGCGTCGCCGTCGCGCCCCTTCATGAAAAGCTGACTGCCGGCGTCCGCCCGCTGTTGCTAATCCTGCTCGGCGCGGTCGGCATCGTCCTGCTGATCGCCTGCGCCAACGTCGCTAACCTGCAACTCGTGCGCGCCGCCGGCCGGCAAAAAGAGATGGCGATTCGACTGGCGCTGGGGGCCAACTGGCGGCGCTTGATGAAGCAGTTGTTGAGCGAAGGCATGTTGCTGGCGCTCGCCGGCGGCGGTGCCGGGCTGCTGCTGGCGATATGGGGAATTGACGCGCTTGCGGCGCTGATCCCCGAACGCTTGCTGCCGCGCTTCAACGACCTGGCGCTCGACTGGCGCGTGCTGGCGTTCACGCTCTTTAGCACCGTCGTCACCGGCATCGTCTTCAGTCTGGCGCCGGCGCTCCAGGCGCGCCGCCTCGATGTCAGCCCGGCGCTCAAGGAAGGCGGCGGCAAAGGCGTCACCGGCGTAGGCCGCGGGCGGCTGCGGCGCGGGTTGGTGGTCGTAGAAGTCGCTCTGTCATTAATGCTACTGACGAGCGCCGCGTTGCTGATTCGCACCTTCGTCAACCTGCGCCGCGTCGAGCCGGGCTTTGAAACGCGCCACGTGCTGACCTTTCAGATCTCGCCCACCGGCTCGGCTTACAACACGACGGCGAAGGTCGGGGATTTCTACCGCCGCGCGCTCGAACGGCTCGGTGGTCTGCCCGGCGTCGAAGCCGCCGCGGTCACCAGCAACCTGCCGCTGTCGGCGCAATTCCGCATGCCTTTCGCCATCGCCGGCCAGCCGGAGCACACCGAATCGGTGCAGTTCCGGTTGATCACGCCGGAATTCTTTCGTGTGATGCAGATTCCATTGCAGCAAGGCCGGGCGTTTGCCGACACAGACACGGCAGGCTCAGGCAACGTCGCCATCGTCAATCAAGCATTCGCGCGCAAGTACCTGAGCGACACCGACGCGCTCGGGCAGACATTGACCATCGGTCGCGGGCCGCGCGCCCTGTCGCACCAGATCATCGGCGTCGTCGGCAATGTGAAGCAGTTCGCGCTTGCCAGCGATGCGCCGCCAATGATGTTCATTCCGGCAGCGCAGGCTCCTGATGGTTTGACGCTGATGATGCGCCGCTTTCTTTCATGCCAGTTCGTTGTGCGCGCCGGCAGCGACCCGGCGACGCTGGCCGCCACCGTCAAGCAGGCGATGGCCGACATAGACCCGGCGCTGCCGGTCAGCAATATCCGCCCGATGCAACAGATCGTTTCCGAGTCCATCGCCGCCGAGCGCTTCAACATGGCGCTGATGGGGCTCTTCGCCGGTCTAGGTTTGATGCTCGCGGCCATCGGTCTCTACGGCGTGATGTCGTATGCAGTGACGCAGCGCACACACGAGATTGGCGTCCGCATGGCGCTTGGGGCGCGGCCCGCGAGCGTCCTGTCGATGGTGATTCGGCAAGGCGTCGGGCTGGCGCTCGTCGGCGTCGGCATCGGCCTGATCGGCGCATTCGCCCTGACGCGATTGCTGACGAGCTTACTTTTTGGCGTCAGCGCCACCGACCCGCTGACCTTCGCAGTCGTTTCTTTGATTTTGCTGGGGGTGGCTCTGGGAGCCTGTTTCGTGCCGGCCCGCCGCGCCACCCGCGTAGACCCGATGATCGCACTTCGTTACGAATAGGTGTTGGGAGGTTATAGATGGAAAGCTTGATCCAAGACGTGCGCTTTGCTCTGCGCACGATGATGAAAAAGCCCGGCTTCACGGCAGTCGCCGTCATTATCATGGCGCTGGGCATCGGCGCCAATACGGCTATCTTCAGCCTGGTGCGCGCCGTGCTGCTGCGCCCCTTGCCGTTCAAAGACTCGGAGCGTCTGGTGATGGTCTGGGAAGATGCCACCAAATACAACTTCCCAAAAAATACGCCGGCGCCCGCCGACTATATGGACTGGAAGACGCGCAATGATGTCTTTGAAGAGATGGCGGCGTATTATCCGCGCAGCTTCAATCTGGTTGGCGATGGCCAGCCTGAAAAGGTTTACGCCTTCCGAGTCACCGGAGAATTCTTTCACGTGCTCGGCGTCGAGCCGGCGCTTGGCCGCGCCCTGACTGTCGAAGATGACCGTCCCGAAGCCAACCGGGTCGTCGTCATCAGCTACCCGCTCTGGCAAACCCGCTATGGTGGCCAGGCCGGCATCATCGGCCGCGACATTCTGCTCAACGACGAAAAGTACACGGTCGTCGGCGTCATGCCGCGCGGCTTTCAGTTTAACGATTCCGAGATTCGCCTGTGGATTCCTTCGGGGCTGACGCCGCAACTCATGGCGAGCCGGGGCAGTCACTATCTGGGCGTCGTCGCGCGCATGAAGCCGGGCGTTACGCTCGGCGAGGCGAACACCAACATCAAATCGATCATGGCGCAGATCGCTAGCGATTTCCCAAGATTCGCCGCCGGCATCGGCGCCAACGTCTACTCGCTGCGGGAAGAGTTGACCGGCGAAACGCAGCGGCCATTAATCATCCTGATGGTCGCCGCCGCCTTCGTGCTGCTGATTGCCAGCGCCAATCTGGCCAACCTGCTGCTGTCGCGGGCTATGGGGCGCAGCAAAGAAGTCGCGGTGCGCACGGCGCTCGGCGCTTCTCGCCGACGGTTGATTCGCCAGTTGTTGACCGAAAGCGTATTGCTCTCTTTCATGGGCGCCATCGCCGGCGTCGTCTTCGCCGTCTGGAGCTTCGAGTTTCTGCGTCACCTGATCCCGCAGGGCCTGAGCCTCTTCGTTGATCTTCACATCGATATGATGATGCTCGGCTTCACGCTGCTGCTGTCGGTGATCACCGGCATGATGTTCGGGCTGGCGCCGGCGCTGCAATCGTTACGGGTTGACCTGAACGAAACGCTGAAGCAGGGCGGCGGGCGCACCAACCTGAGCGCCGGCCATCGCCGCTTGCAGAATGTGATGATCGTCGGCGAAGTGGCGCTGGCAATGGTGCTGCTCGTCGGTGCCGGATTGCTAATCAAGACCTTCGCGCGGCTGCGCGATCAATATGCCAGCCTGCGCCCCGAGAGCGTGCTTGCCCTGCGCACGCACTTGCCCGACAACCGATACCAGGATGCGCAGAAGCGCTTTGCCTTCTACGAGCAGGTTCTTGAGCGCGTCTCTGTCTTGCCCGGCGTCGAAGCCGCCGCTTATGTGACCGTGCTGCCACTCGATATAAAAGGCGGCACCAACGGCATTGCCATCGAAGGGCGCGCGGTCGAACCGGGGGCCGGCTATGACGCCAACCACCGGCAGGTCAGCCCGGATTACTTCCGAGCCATGGGCGTCGCGCTGAAAGAAGGGCGCGGCTTTACCGCCGCTGACAACGAGCAGTCCATGCCGGTCGCCATCATCAACGAAACGATGGCGCGCGAATTCTGGCCGGGTGAACAGGCCATCGGCAAACGCTTCAACTTCGGCGGGCCGCCATCGGAATCGCCGTGGATCACGATTGTCGGCATCGTCGCAGACGTTCGCCAGATGGGCGTCGAAGCGCCGGTGAAGCCGGAGATGTATTTCCCCTATCGCCAGCAAGCGACAGTCGAGCCTTTTTACGCGCCGCGCGATCTGGTGTTGCGCACGACGGTGGCACCGCTCAGCCTGGTGCCGGCAGTGACCGCGAGAATCCATGAGGTTGACCCGGATCAGCCGGTGTCGAACATTCAAACGATGAAAGATGTGCTGGGCAAAGAGATCGGCCAGCGCGAAACCGGGACGACTTTGCTGGGCGTCTTCGCGGGCCTCGCGCTGCTGCTTGCGGCCATCGGGCTGTATGGCGTGCTGTCTTACTTTGTCAGCCAGCGCATTCCCGAATTCGGCGTTCGCATGGCGCTCGGAGCCAACACGCGTGACATTCTCTGGCTGGTGCTGAAGCGCGGCATGGGCCTGGCGCTGATCGGGCTGGCCATCGGGCTGGCAGCGTCTTTGGCGCTGACTCGTTTGATTCAGAGCTTGCTGTTCGAAGTCAGTGCCAGTGACCCGCTGGTTTTCGTGCTGATCGCGCTGTTGCTGGCCGGCGTCGCCTTCGCCGCCTGCGTCATCCCGGCGCGGCGCGCGATGAAGACCGATCCGATGGTGGCGCTGCGCTACGAGTAAGCAGGAAGCAGGAGGCAGGAAGCAGGAAGCAGCGGTCTCTCCGTACTGCCTCCTGCTTCCTGCTTCCTGCCTACTAATAGCTGGAGGGATAGATGAACTCATTACTACAAGACCTGCGCTACGGCGCGCGCATGCTGCGTAAGCGGCCCGGCTTTACGCTGGTGGCCATCATTACGCTAGCCCTCGGCATCGGGGCGAACACGGCCATCTTCTCGGTCGTCAACGACCTGCTGCTGCGCGCGCTCCCCTACTCTGACGCCGACCGCGTCGTGATGGTGTGGGAGGTCACGCCGTCGGGGCGGCACATGAACACGACCTCGCGCGCGAACTTCCGCGAGTGGCGCGCGCAGGGGTCGAGCTTCGAGAGCATGTCCGCCTTCACGGATCAGCGCCAGAACCTGACCGGAGCGGGCGAACCCGAGGAGGTCGCCGTCCAGTTCGCCACGCCCGACCTCTTCAAAGTCCTCGGCGTCGAGCCGCTCCACGGGCGCGTGCTGGTCGAGGAGGACGGGAATCAGGGCACGGCCGGCGTCGTCCTCTCTTACGGCTTCTGGAAGCGCCGCTTCGGCGGCGATCCCGGCCTCGTCGGCAAGTCGATCACGCTCAACGGCAATCCCTTCACGGTCGTCGGCGTCATGCCGCCGAGCTTCCACTGGCACATCAAGCAGCGCTCGGGGACGGGCAAGCCGGCCGAGGTGTGGGGCGTGCTGCCGATGCCGCCGGCGGGGACGCAGGGCGCGAACGAGCGCGGGCGTTACCTCTCGGTGGTCGGAAAGCTGAAGAAGGGCGTCACCTTCGA
>DATENM010000082.1 GCA_035275065.1 Blastocatellia bacterium | reverse complement strand
CGTTAGGAGCGCGATGTTTATAGTTATCGAGTCGGCTGGTTCTTCAAGCTCCGTAGGAGCGGAATGTTGACATATCGCCCCTACGGGGCCTGGTTCTTTGTTATCCCCGGTGACTATAAACATGGCGTCCCTACGGGACTGCTTACTGCCTCCTGCCTCCTGCCTCCTGTCATAGGACGCCTTTGGTTGACAGCACGCCTTCGATGCGCGCAGAGGTGCGCGTCGCGGCGGACAAGCTGCGGGCGGCGGCCTTGAAGACCGCTTCGATAATGTGGTGCTGGTTCGCGCCGTAGAATAATTCGACGTGCAAGTTGCAGCGCACTTCCTGGGCGAATGAGCGCCAGAAATGCTCAACCAGCTCAACGTCCAGCTCGCCGATGCGCTGCCGGGTGTTGGTGACGCGATAGACAAAGAAGGCCCGCCCGCTCAGATCAACGACGGCGCGCGCCAGCGCCTCGTCCATCGGCACGTAGGCGACGCCGTACCGCTCGATGCCGCTCTTGTCGCCGAGCGCTTCGGCGAACGCCTGGCCGAGCGTGATGGCGATGTCTTCGACCGAATGATGGCCGTCAATCCGCAAGTCGCCGGCGCAGGTCAGCTCAAGGTCGAACAGGCCGTGACGGGCGAACAGGTCGAGCATGTGATCGAGAAAGCCGATGCCCGTAGCGACCGTGGACGTGCCGCGCCCGTCCAGGTCAATCTTGACGACGACATCGGTTTCGCGCGTCGTGCGCCGTTTCTCTGCGACTCTTGCCATGGTTGGCCTCCACGACTGCGCTAAGCTGCGCCCATCACCTCTTCGAGCGCCGCGATCAGGCGGTCGTTTTCGGCGGGCGAGCCGAGCGATACTCTGAAGTAGTCGGCCAGCATCGGATACTTGCTGACGTCACGAATCAGTATATCGCGAGCCAGCAACTCGTTGAACAACTTTCGCGGCTCGACCCGCGTGCGCGCCACCAGAAAATTCGCCGCCGATGGCACCGGCTCAAGGCCGGGAATCGAGGCGAGCACCGCAAAGACGCGCTCGCGCTCGCGGACAATCAATTCAATCCGCGGGCGCAATAACTCATATTGCTCACAGGCGACTTGCGCCGCCATCGCCGAATAGAAGTTGAGGTTGTAGGGCAGCGTCGCCTTGTGAATCTCGGTCGCAAGCCGCGGCGACGCGAGCAGGTAGCCGACGCGCAAGCCGGCCATGGCCATGGCTTTTGAAAAGGTTCGCAGCACGACGAGGTTCGGCAATTCGTCGAGCAGGGGCACCACCGTGCGACCCGAAAATTCGTGATAGGCTTCATCAACGACAATGAGCCCATCGAAGTCGCGGGCGAGCCGGCGCAAGTCGTCATCGCTGATGCGGCAGCCGGTCGGATTGTTCGGCGAGCAGATGATGATCAGGTCGGCGCGCTCGTTTGTCGCGCAACGGCGAATCGCTTCAACATCGAATTGCAGCTCGCGGGTGAGCGGCACGCCGAGGACTTCGCCGCCCAAGACATTGACGATCTGGCGATAGAGCGTGAAGGTCGGCTCGGGCAGCACGACGCGTGTGCCGGGGCTGACGGTCACCATCAGCGTCGCCTGGATCAATTCGTTCGAGCCGTTGCCGGCCAGCGTGCCTTCGGCTCTCCAGCCCGCGAACGCGGCCAGCGCTTCGAGCAACGCCGCGGGCACAAAGTCGGGATAGCGCGCCCACGGGCGCTCTGAGAGCCGCCGTTCGACTTCGCGCTTGATCGCCGGGGGCATGTCGAACGGGTTCTCGTTCTGATTCAGCTTGATCGTCGCGCGGTATGGCGGCAGGGTGTAAGCCGCGATGGCGCGCACCGCCGGCTTGATCTTTTGCAGGGGGTTGGCGGATGGGGGTTGGGGGTTGGGGCGGCTGCTCGCTAATTTGTTACCTTTATCACTCACCAGTTTCGCTCCTTGATGTGGCACCAGACTCGTGTTCCGTCCCGACGCCTGACGCCCGACCCGCATCACCCGTCCTAATCAGGACAGCGCGCTTGTGCGCCGTCAACCCTTCGCTATCGGCCATCGCGGCGATGGCGTCGGCGTGGCGAGTGACCGCCTCGCGCGTGTAATGAATCACCGACTGGCGCTTGAGAAAATCATAGACGCCGAGCGGCGACGAGAAGCGCGCCGTCCCGACCGTCGGCAGCACATGATTCGGGCCCGCAAAGTAATCGCCGATGGGCTCGCTCGAATAAGCGCCGAAAAAGATGGCGCCGGCGTTTTCGATCATCTGTGCCGTGGCTTCATCGTCAGCCGTCATCAGCTCAAGGTGCTCAGGCGCGATGCGATTCGATAGCTCGCAGGCGGCTTCAAGCGAATCAACCACGAAGATGGCGCCATACGAGTCGAGCGAAGCGCGGGCGATTTCGCGCCGTTCCAGTGTGGTTAGCTGGCGCTCGACTTCGCGCGCCACGTCGCGGGCCAGGCCGGCGCTCGTCGTGATGCAGACCGCCGAAGCCTCGGCGTCATGCTCGGCCTGTGCGAGCAGGTCTGCGGCGACAAAGGCGGCGCGGGCGGTTTCGTCGGCGATGACCACGACTTCGGTTGGCCCGGCGATTGAATCAATGCCGACCGCGCCGTAAACCAGCTTTTTCGCAGCCGCGACATAGACATTGCCCGGCCCAACGATCTTATCAACCCGCGGCACGCTCTCGGTGCCGAAGGCGAGCGCGGCGACCGCCTGCGCGCCGCCGACGCGATAGACTTCCGTGATGCCTAGCTCGTGGATGACGGCGGCGACCGCCGGCACTTTTTCGAGCGTGCCGGGCGGCGTCGCTATGGCGATGCGGCGCACGCCGGCGACCTGTGCCGGGACGGCATTCATCAGCACGGATGACGGATAAGCGGCGCGTCCGCCGGGCACGTACAGACCGGCAGCAGCGACCGCACGCATGCGCTGGCCGACGGTGGCGCCACCGGCGAGTGAGATTTGCCAGTCGCTTTCGCGCTGGCGTTCATGAAAGGCGCGGACGTTGCCGATGGCCTGGCGAAACGCCTGCACAGTATGGGTGTCGGCGCGCGCGGCCACCGCTCGGATGAATTCGGCATCGACGCGAATCTCGTCCGGCCTGAGCGTCACGCCGTCGAATTTTTCGGTGTAGTGGATGAGCGCCTCGTCGCCGCCGGCGCGGACGCCTTCGATGATCTCGGCGACCCGCGCCATCAACTCAGGATGCATCTGCAACGTGCGCGAGCGAATGCGCTCCAGCGCCGCGTTCGCTGTCAGCGGGTTGTAGGCGACGATCTCCATTGGCTCTGACGGCGTGCTTGCTGTTGAAATGAGAACGGCTCTAAGCCAACAAGCTAGCACGCCGTCAGGGCAAAAGGCAAAGCGCGGCAAGTGAGGGATCGGCGGTCGGCTTTAGGTTACCGTGCAGAGCGTCTGGGTCGCCGGCTCTTTATAAGTGCGCACAAGCTCTTCGAGCTGTTTTTGAATCTGTGCGTTGCTGTGACGGCTGACAAGCATCGGCTTGAGCTTGAGCAGCACTTCATTAATAAGGCCGGGTTGCTGCGAGGCGAAGATGATGCGCCCATCCACCTCCAGCTTCATTGCGGGCACGTCAACATCGGGAAAGCCTTTAGGGAAGTCGCGCTTTCTTTCAAGGCGATCCCAGGGCGGCGAAAGAATCTGCATGCGCCAGTTCTTGGAATCTTCGCCGCGGACGATGCCCGAGGCGATATAAACGTCGGTTATTTTGCCCTTCAACCAGATACAGTCGCCGCAGTAAGTATGTTGCACGACCGTCAGCACATACTCCGGCGCTTTCGAGTTCAGCATAGCTGAGTCCTTTCGCGGGGTCTTAGATCATGGGGTTGAAACCGTAGGGGCAAACGGGTCCTGGTTGCTTATAAAATGCGCGCGCGGCCATGTCAATAGTTGGATGACGGCGGCTCACGGCTGGCGGTCGGCGCGGGCGCGGCGGGCGTTATCGGAGAGGGCGCGCGCCTGATCGAGTGATTCGATGGCTTTGCGGAACTGCACGTCGTCGGCGAGATAGACCTGATCGCCGGCGTCCGCGCCATAAGCCGTGCTCATCAACTCGCGCCGCAACTGCGAGCGAACGTAATCGAGCTTGTTGGCGAACTGCGCGTCACTGACGTTGAACTGCGGGCGGGTGGCGATATAAGCGCGGAAAGCGGCGACCAGCGCATCGTTGATCGGAAAGCGGTTGAGGTCGTCACCGTTGAGCCGGGATTTGGATTGAGTTTCGGTGATTCGGTATTCGCGCAGGCCGTTGATCTGGCCCGCGGCGAGTTGGCGGACGAAATGAAACGCGCCGTAGAACAAGCGTCCGCGCACCACCCCGGTCTCGGGGGCTTTTACTTCGATGTCGGGCGTGATGCCGCCGCCGCCATAGACCAGGCGGCCCGCATCTGTGTGCAGCGCATCACCGCGCGCCGCCTCCGTGCGCTCCGCATCGGCGCGGTTGAAGTAGTAATCGTAAAACGACACGTTGGCATAGTTGCGCTGAATCAGCCGGCCCGTCGGCGTGTAATAGCGCGCCGTCGTCAGCACCAGCCCTGTGCCTCCCCAGAGGCGAAAGACGCCCTGCACCAGCCCTTTGCCAAAGCTGTTCTCGCCGACGATCAAGGCGCGGTCGTGATCCTGAAGCGCGCCGGCGACGACCTCTGAAGCCGACGCCGTGCGGCGGTTGATGAGGATCACTATCGGCAAGGTTTCAGGCACGTTGTTGTCCGGCACGCGGTGGATGGCCGGCGCGGCGTCTTCATCGCGCCCGCGCACCTCGACTATCTTTTCGCCGGGCGGCAGGAATTTCATCGCCACTTTGATGGCCTCGTCGAGCAAGCCGCCGGGGTTGTCGCGCAGGTCGAGCACGAGCTGGCGCATGCCGTCCTGCTTCAAGTGCGCCATCGCTTCGGTCATCTCTTCGTCGGTGCGCGCCGAAAAGCCGCCGGTAAGCGCGATGTAACCGACGTTACTCTGGCTGATGATGAACGCGTTGCGCACCGTCGGCAGCTTCACTTCGTCGCGCTTGATGTTAAAGGTGATCGGAGTGGGGACGCCTGCGCGCTCGACGACGATCTCGACCGAATCGCCCTTCTCGCCGCGCACCGCGTACATCACCTTTTCAGTCGTCCAGTCTTCGGCGTTCTGTTTGTTGATGGAGACGATGGCGTCGCCATAGCGCAGCCCGGCGCGCCAGCTCGGCCCGCCCGGCGTCACCGATAGGATGTAGACGTGGTCATAGCGCTTCGAGATCGTCACACCGATGCCGTAGGTACGACTGCTCTGCTCGGTCTGCATGTCATCGAATTCGGATTTGGTGAAGAAGGTCGAGTGCGGGTCGAGCTGATGGAGCATGCCCTGGATAGAGGCTTTGCCGAGCTGTTCAAGGTCGGCGTGACCGGCGTAACTTTCCTGAACCGTTTCCAGCGCCTCCTGAAATTCGGCGCGCAACTCTTCGTCGGCGTCAGGCGCGCCGGCAACGACGTGCACGGCGCGCGGCGAGCCGAAGTAACCGCCGGCCAGCGTCGCCACAGCAATGACGCAGACGGCAAGCAATGGCAGGGCGCGCGACTTGAAAAACTGCTGCACCATGTAATTTCAGCATAATACAGATCAGGGGCTAGAGGCCAGGAGGCTAGGGGCCAGGGCAAGCCTCCTGGCCCTGGCCTCTAGCCCCCCTGGTCCCTATTCCTTCTTGCGGTACTTCTCGAACCAGCCGCGCAGGTAGAGGATTTGCGACAGACGGTTCGACGGGTGGCGCGGCGTCGCGTTGTACGGGTGGTATTCATCCTGTATGCGCACCATCAGCGTGTCAACTTTGCGCAGCTTGAGGGCGCGGTAATACTGCTCGGTCTGCTCCATCGGCGTGCGCAAATCCAATTCGCCGGTCATCAACATCGTCGGCGTCTTGACGTTGCCGACATAGGTGATCGGCGAGCGCCGCAAGTGCTCGGACGGGTCTTCCCACGGCAGCTTCTTGAAGTTGTAGTACCAGTCGGCGCTGTCAGTGGTGCCGACGAAGCTGTACCAGTTGACCACCGGCTTCATCACCACTGCCGCGGCAAAGCGGTTGGTGTGGCCGACAATCCACGAAGTCAGCACGCCGCCGCCCGAGCCGCCGCAGACGAAGAGATTGCGCTCGTCTATGTAGCCTTTCTTGATCACTGCGTCAACGCCGTTCATCAAGTCGTCATAGTCTTCGCCGGGATAGTTGAACTTGATGGCGTTGCCGAACTCCTGGCCGTACCCCGTCGAGCCGCGCGGGTTGGTGTACAACACGACGTAGCCTTCGGCGGCGTGATTCTGAAACTCGAAGTTGAAGCCGACGCCATACATCCCGTGCGGCCCGCCGTGAATGTAGAGCATCAGCGGGTACTTCTTCGACGGGTCGAAGTCGGGCGGCTTGACGATCCAGCCCTGCACCTTCTTGCCGCCAACGGAGTCGTACCAGATCTCTTCCTGCGCGCCGAGCTTGCGGCCTTCGAGCAGGTCGCCGTTCACGTCCGTCAGCTTACGGGGTGTCGGGCTCTTGAGGCTGAAGGCGACGACGTCGCCCGGCTCGGTCGGGTTTGACAGCACGCCCGCCACCATCCCATTTTTCGTAATCGAGGTCACTTGCAGTTGCTGCACGCCTTGCGTCACGGCTTGCGGCGCGCCGCCGCGCAGCGCCACGAAATAGAGATTGTCCGAGCCGCGATCTTCACTGGTGAAATAGATGCCGCCGCCATCATTGGCCCAGATCGGCCTGGCGGGCGAGCGGTCGAAGCCTTCGGTGAGCACGCGGCGGTTCTTGCCGTTCATGTCCATCACGTAGAGCTTCGAGACGATATAAGTGTCGTCGGTGTTGTCGTAGCCCGTGTACGCGATCAAGCGGCCATCGGGCGAGACAGCCGGGCCTGAATCCGGGCCGCGCCGGTCGGTCAGCTGCGTGATGCGGCCATCGGCGAGCGCCAGCGAATAAATCTCCGACTCGCGCCACGCGTATTCAGCTTCAGCCTTGCGCAGGCCGCTGAAGACGAGATGTTGTGAATCCGGCGTCCATTCGGGCGCGCCGTGATTGAAATTCCCGTCGGTCAACTGGCGCGGCGTGCCGCCGGTGTCGGGAATGACAAAGATGTGCGTGAAGCCTTCGGGCCGCATGCCGACGGTGTCGGCGCGATAGTCGAGGCGGTCAATGACGCGCGGCGGGTCAACCCACTTTGCGCCCGCCGGTCGCTGCGGCATGCGGACGGTGAATTCCTGCCGCGACGGCACGTTCATGGTAAAAGCGATGCGGTGGCCATCGGGCGACCATTCGAGGTTCGACGGCGCGCGTTCGAGATGCGTCAACTGTGTCTCTTCGCCGCTGTCCATCCACTTGACGAAGACTTGCGCGCCGGCGGGTTGCCCCGGCGCGACGTAAGCGATGCGCCGGCCATCGGGCGACCACTGCGGCGACGAGCCTTTGACCAGAAAGCGCTGCCGCGAGCCGTCGGCGTTCATGATCCAGACATCGCTTTCGTACTTGTCATTGACCTTGTCTGTCCAGCGCCGCGTGAAGACGATCTGCGAGCCGTCGGGCGAGAGCTGCGGCGCGGCAACGCTCTCCCAATCGAGGTAGAGATCGAGCGTCAGCTTGCCGCGGTTCTGCGCCGCGCCGACTGCCGCGAGCGCGATGACCAGCGCCAGGCTTATTGTGATGTTGCGAATTCGCATAATGAGGCTCCTCCTGATGAGCGGGTTATTCATTCCACTGACCTTGCGCAAAGATGAAAGAGTTGCGGTGAAGGCATTCTACGGTTGCGTCGGTGCGTTTCTGCTTCACTTCTCTCGTGCGTTCTTGCATGAATAACTGAAACTTGGTGGTTTCGCAAGCTCACCCGTTTGGGAAAAGTATGGCCCAGGTCGTTCTACCCACTTCGGACAGCACCTTGTACTAGAACAGCGTCAACACTTTCTATAAGCTCCTCGATTATACTATTGGGGAGGTTGTGCATCTGGGCGCGCAGCGAATTACTCATGCTTTCTTTCAGTGCCGCTCGCGCGCCCGGTAAGGCGGGGCGATAGGCGTCTCATGATGGAGGTGCTGGGTGATGAATAGTTCTGAGAATATGAAAGCCTTTTTGCGCGGTCGAGTGACCCTCTTTGTCGGCAATATTACAGAACAGCAGGTTGATGTGATCGTGAATGCCGCCAACTCTACCTTGTTCGGCGGCGGCGGCGTTGACGGGGCGATTCACCATGCCGGCGGGCCGCGGATACTTGAAGAATGTAAAGATATCCGGCGCACACGGTTCCCCCAGGGTTTGCCTACGGGAGAAGCGGTGATAACCACGGGTGGCCATCTCAAAGCCCGCCATGTGATTCACACCGTCGGCCCCATAATGGGAAAGCATGGAGGGAAAGAGGCGGAGTTGTTGGCGGCCTGCTATCAAAATGGCCTTGCGCTGGCCGTCCAACATGGTCTCAAAACCATAGCTTTCCCGTCTATTTCGACCGGAGCCTATGGCTATCCGCGTGAAGCGGCTGCCGCGGTGGCATCAGAAGCTATCCGCAACTTTCTAATCCGTGATCAGCATCTCCAAGAGGTCCGTTTGGTATTTTATACGACAGGCGACGCGAATGTATTCCTGAGGAATCATAGATTTTTAGATGACAGATAAGCAAGGTTGTGGATAGACTATTGCGCCGCTTGGCCGGCCGTTGCCGCGGCGCCGTTCTTATCGTTCCCGGTGCCGTTCGCGCCCCGCTGACGCGCGGCGTCAGACGCACTCAGAATGGGCAACATTGATCAAAGTCGCGCCGTATACTCCTTGAAAGTGATTGCCGAAACCATCAGTAGGGCAGACACGCAGCCCTACCTAACGGAGTGATCGATTATGTCAACAGTGCCAGCGCCCGCGCCTCAATTGACGATTCGCGAAGTCCTCAAACTAGTACCAGTCCGCCGGCTTTGGCTGGCGCAACTCGTGAGCGTCTTCGGTGACTTCCTGGCGGTTTTTGCCGTGCTCAGCTACGTGTCCTTTAACCTTCACGCCTCGGCGGCGCAGGTCACCTTAATCAGCATTTCCTTCATGATTCCCTTCGCGCTCATCGGCCCGGTCGCCGGCGTCTTTGTTGATCGTTGGAACGTTAAGCGCACGATGATCGCCAGCGACCTGATCCGCGCCGCCCTGGCGCTCGCGCTCGTCTTCGCCGCGACGCTTGGGCAGGTCTACGCGATTCTGTTTCTGCTGAGTGCGGTGTCGACATTTTTTGTACCTGCGCAAACGGTCACCTTGCGAACCATCGTCCCGCCTGAAGGGTTGCTGGCGGCAAATACCCTCATCCAGCAAGCCTTCCAGGTCATGCGCATCATCAGCCCGGCGCTGGCCGGCGCCATGGTGGGCTGGTTCGGCGCCAGTTCCTGCTATTACCTTGACACGCTCAGCTTCATCTTTTCGGCGGCGATGATTGCAACCCTGGTGATCGCGCGCGAGCCCGCGGCGCCGTCGAAGGAGAGCCATCGGCTGAAATCCGTATTGACCGATTTGCTCGCCGGGCTGAAGTTTATTTTTACCCACCCGACCATCTCCTTCGTGATTCTGGCGATGGCCGCCGGGATGTTTGCGGTCTCCTGTTTCGGACCGCTGATCGCGGTCTATGTGCGCGACGAATTGCAGGCCAATTCACTCGCGTTCGGCATCATCAATTCACTGATCGGCGTCGGCATGATCGGCGGCACGCTGTTGATCAGCCGGTTCGGGCAAGGCGTCTCCAAGACCCGCCTGTCGCTGTGGGGGTTGAGCACGATGGGCGGATTCGTGGTTGTGATGGCCGCCTTCAAGACCATTGCGGCGGCTTCTGTAGGGATGTTCGGGCTTGGCGTCGGCGTGCTTTTTGTTATTGTGTCGGCGCAAACGATTATGCAGGGACAGACGCCGATGGAAATGGTCGGACGGGTGAGCAGCAGCTTCATGTCCGTGTTATCGATAGCGCAGTTGGTGGGCCTGGTGATATCGGGCTCGCTGGCACAAGCGCTTGGGATTAGGAATCTATTCTTTGCCAGCGCCGCCATGCTGTTTCTGATCACGGCACTCGGCTACTTCCGCTTGCCTCAGGCGGCGGCGGTAACCGCCGCGACGCCACAGGAGCAATCAGGGGATTAGAGCGGTTTTCAGATGGGTGTAGCGCAAGCCAACCGCCTTGCGCTACACAGCAAACGCAATCGTAAACCGCTTAGATAACCAGGCCACCTGGCTCAGTTCGTTCGGCGGTGCTTATGACTCGCGGAAGTGATCGTGATCGGCCCGTTCACCGTTGACATTCGTATAACCGGAGCCGATTCTCCGAATTCGATGACATTCGGCCTGTCCCAGGTTCGCATCGCCTGTTTGCATTGCACGGCCCGGCATTCGACCGGAGAATGCCCCGCGGATTCGACGCGCACAGGGGATTGATAGCCTTCAGGCAGCGTCAGCGTCAGTGGTCCATTCTGAGTGATCGCCTCTAACTCTCCGGACTCCCATTGCCCGCCTTCCAAATCAACGCCGATGGGGCCATTCTGCGCCTCAAGGTGATACTCTCCGCGGTTACCCGACACATTGATGGGGCCGTTTTGGGCGCGGGCTTTGATCTTTCCGGAGACATCGGTAAATGAAATAGGGCCGTTGGTGGTGCGCGCCTGGACGGTTGCCGATAAGCCGTTCAGGCCAATCGGGCCGTTGCTCGATTCCAGTTCCAGGCTCGCTCCGTTGGGAGCCTGCACCAGCAGATAACCGATCCATGTTTCGCCGTCCGGCCCTTGCACGCTCAGTTGCCCATCGTGAACGGAAAGCGAGAGCTGATCCAGGACCGCCCTGGCGTCGGCCGCCGTGTCGCCGGCAGCGCCCATGCACGCCTTGATGGAATAGTCGCTGCGATCCCACCCCTGAACAAAAATTCCTCCATGATGCGGAGCCTGAATCCGCAGCGTTGAGCCCGAATTCTGCGGCAGGGTCATCGCCTGCTCCGACCGCAGGACTTCTCCGTCCGGAACGGTCAATCTCACTTGCGAGCAATCGCGAAGCTCCTTCTCAGAGCCGGTGGTGATCGAGAACCCCTGATGCTTCCTCCGCTGTCCGGCTTCGGCGCTGTGAGCAAGACCAAAACCGGCGAGCGCGACCATCAGCAATGCGACCGTAGTGCTTTTCATATATCTACTCCCTTTCTGAAGGCTGTTGCATGAAACTCATAGCAATTAAGACGCGACGCGGAAGAAAGTGTTAACGAGCCTGTCCCGGATCAAAGTCCCGCCCGGCGGCGGCTACGCTTTCGCGGCGGCGCTATTGAAATTAATGGGCCACCGTCTCGCCGGTGAGGATGGCGCAGAGTTTGCCGAAATCTATGTTCCCACCTGAGACGATACAGACCACCCTACCGCTGCCCGCTTTGCCGGCTAGCGCGCACGCCACCGGACACGCCCCCGCCCCTTCGGCGATGATGCGGTTGCGTTCAGCCAGAAGCCGCACCGCAGCGGCGACTGCTTCCAGGTCTGCGACGAGCGAGCCAGCGATCAGCCCCTGTGCGCGTTCGAGCATTTGCGGGAAAACCGTCTTCGAGCCGATGCCGTCCACGAATGAAGGGGAATAGTTGACCGTCTGTGGCGACCCAGCCGCGAGCGCGGCGATGAGCGGCGCTGCCGTCGCTACCTCTGCGGCAAACACCTTGCACGTCGGACGGAGGGCGCGCATCGCGGTTGCGATGCCGCAGGTCAGACCGCCGCCGCCCCACGGCACGACGACGGCGTCAACCTCCGGCAGGTCTTCGATGATTTCGAGCGCGATGGTGCCGTTGCCGGCCATCACATGAAGGTCGTCAAACGCATGAACGAAGGGCGCATTGACACCAGGATAGGCGCGTTGCTCAAAGGCTCTCCACCACTCCTCGAACGGGACCTTGATGACGCGAGCCCCGAGCCGCTCAATGGCTCTGACCTTGGTTTCCGGTGCCGTCTCAGGCGCGACAACGGTGCAGGGGATACCCATACGACGCGCCGTCCAGGCGACGCCCTGCGCCATGTTGCCTGCCGACGCCGTGAGCACGCCGTGAGTCAATGTCTCGGTCGGCATGTGTCCCATAGCAGTAGCAGCGCCGCGGATTTTGAATGAGCCGATGGGCTGAAGGTTTTCGAGCTTGAGATAAATCTCAGCCGGCGACTCTTTGATGTCGAGTCGGACGAGCGGCGTGCGGATCGCGGCGTCAGCAATCCTCAGTCGAGCCTCTTGAATGTCGGCAAGCGATGGCAGCATCATGCGCTCCATCTTACACCAGGGTGCGAGAGATGGGAGACAAACACAGAGGCACAGAGACACGGAGACACGGAAGCGGCACCGAGAGACCTCCGTGTCTCCGTGCCTCTGTGTCTCTGTGTTTAATTCATCTTTTGAATGTCAAGAACTGAATGGCCCACAACTGCGGGCTGACACAAGGCTGATCTTCAGAGTAGAATGTCCCGCGTCATTTCCACACCCCGAACCGTAAAGCAGTGACGGTGAAGCTGCACACAAGCGGCAATGATTGTTGCTCGCTCAGAAAGAACCAGGATGACTAAGCTGGCCGCCCTGATCTTATCTCTCCTTTCTGCTGCCGTGATGGCTGAGGCGCAAGGGCGCACCTGGACCATCCAGCTCGAAGAACCGACGGGGATCGAGCGGCGCGACCGCGAGGCCGTGCGATTGGTCACTCGCTTTGCCGCGGGCCAGGCGCGCGCCGCGCAGTTGCGCGTGCTCGACGATGTGGGGCATGAACTGCCGGTTCAAGTCGTCGTCAGCGACGCTCACCCGGACGGCACGATCAAGTCAGCCGAGATTCTTTTCCCGGCCACCTTTATACCCGGCAACCTGCCGCGCTATCGGCTCCTGGCTTTGCCCGTCGCCTCGCCTCCACAAAAGCCCAACGAGCGCGGCGGCGATTACCAGAGCGACATCGTCGTGCGCCGACTGGGCACGAGTCGCATCGAGCTTGGCAATAGCCGCTTCGGCATCATCATCAACCTGGGCAAAGACCAGACGCCGCCGGCGATTGTTGAAGCCTACAACCGCACGGCGGGCGACCAGCGCATGCTCAACCTCGTCGAAACGACGCCGAACCTGAAAGAGCCGCTCGCCTTCGGCCTGAGCAGCGCCGGCTGGGGGACAGCGCTCGCAGGCAACGCCCGCTCGGCAGGGTTTACAGAAGTCAACGTGATCGAGGCAGGGCCGCTGCGAGCGCGTGTGCAGCTCAGAGGGGCGCGGCTCGGGGCGAGCGTTGAAGAGTGGGAGTTTGAATGGTACGCCAACAGCCCGGTCATCGTCTGGCGCGCGCGGACCACGGCTAAGGCCGGCACCTACGGCTTCTTCTTTTCGGCCATCTCGGCTTCGCCTTACGAACCGTTCACACACTGGGCCGGAGGGGCCGAAGAGGGCTGGCCCGACGGTTGGGAGACCGACAACCCGCCGCACGAGAAAGTCATTCTGCAAAGCCCTGCGACGCAGGCGCGCGATTTTGATGACCTGCCCGGCGGCCATGTCCTCTACTACAATCCGCGGGCGAACTATGGCGCGCTCGACTTCATTGAGCTGGACTCGGCGCTTAAATGGTCAGGCGTCGGCGCGCGACAGTTCTACGCCGCGCGGGAGCTTGGTGCTGCCAGGCCGCAGGCGCGGCAGACAGGCATCGCGGCGATCAAACGGCCTGAGATGATCGAGCGCCAGGCAGAGTGGTCATCACAGATCGCCATCGCCTTCCCTGAGTGGCGCGGCACCGAAACCCTGCTCGAAGCCCGCGCTTGCTATCGCAGGTTCGCACAGCCGATCCTCGCGCACGCGCTCGCGCCCGAACCGCTCGCGCAAGTCCCGGCTTACACGCCCGCCGCCAGGACGGCCGCCTATACAATCGAATCTCTGCCCGCCAAAGATGAGCTGACCAGCGGCGAGAAATCCGGCGTGGTCGAGCTTTCGCTCGATGGCGCGTGGAAGCTGGCATCGGCGGAAAAAGGCGAGGGCGAACGTCAGCGACTCTTTGATGGCGCGACCGATGACTCCGGTTGGCAGACGGTTCAGGTGCCCGGTACGGTTCACACACAAATCCTGAAGTACCCGGCCTACTACACGCACGAGGCAGAATGGATCAGCTTCAAAGAGTGGTGGTATCGCAAGCGCTTTCGCGTGCCCGCCGCGATGCAGGGCAAACCGATCCGCTTGCAATTCGGCGCGACCGATTACTACGCGGACATCTGGCTCAACGGCAAAAAGCTCGGTCGCCACGAAGGCTACATTGACCCTTATGAGTTTGAAGTCACCGATGAGCTGAACCGCGATGGCGACAATCTCATCGCGGTGCGCGTCTGGACGCCGGTCGATTATTACTGGCGGCATCGCCCCTACACCGTCAAAGGCTCGTACGGCGCGGTCGATCAGAAGCCTGACAATATCACGCCGCTCGGCATCACGCGCGGCGTGCGCCTGGTTGCCAACCCTTCCGTTGTCATCGAAGAAGTCGTCGCCCGGCCTTCGCTAAATCCAGACGGCTCAGCCGACGTTGACGTGGAAGCGGCTCTCAGAGCCGATCAGATGGAAGGCAGGCTAGAGCTAACGCTTGCGCCGCGTAATTTCTCGGGCGACGAACGACTGAAGGCAAGCGTAGATCTTTCGAGTCTCGCCGACCCAAGCGCGCGGCGCTTTCAGATTCGATTCCACTTAAACAAGCCGCAACTATGGTGGACGTGGGATCACGGCAAGCCGAACCTCTACACGCTGTCGACGCGGGTTCTGGTGGACGGGCAGGTTGCCGATCAACGCGCACAGGCAGTCGGCGTTCGCGAGATCGAAAAGGTCGGCTGGGTCTTCTACCTCAACGGCCATCGCCTCTACATTCGCGGGACGAACTCTTACTACCTTGAGCTGTTCATGTCCGAGATGAGCCGCGAGAAGTATGCGCGCGACATCAATCTGATGAAGAGCATGAACATCAACATGATTCGCCTGCACTGCCACTTTCAGAACCCGGAGTTCTATGACCTCACGGACGAGGTCGGCATTCTCGTCTGGCAGGATTATCTCGAAGCCTGGTATCCGCACGACACCGAGTTCGCGCTTCAAGCGGCGCGGCTCTACGACAACCACATTCGCATGGTGCGCCATCACGCGTCGCTTGCCATCTGGGCGACCTGCGACGAAGAAGACCCCGAAAATTACCGCGTCCTGACCAAGCACCTGGCCGGTCGCTTGTACGCCACGGATGCGGAGCGCCGCGCCGTCATCCGCAGCACGGGACGCTTCGGCGACGGCCACATTTATTACGGCTGGTACGGCGGCAGCATCTGGGAATACACCAGGAGCGAAGAGAAATTCATTTCGGAGCTTGGCGCAACGGCGCTGCCCGATTATGAAACCTTGACGCAGTTTCTTCCCGACCACTGGCCCATCGAAGCCCACAAGGACGAGTGGATATTTCGCAAGCTGCAAATCCCGGAAGCGATGCGCGCCTGGGGTCGCCCTGACGGCCTGACGCTCAAGCAGTACATCCCGCGCACGCAGGCTTACGTGGCCCGGCTCCACCAACTGGCCATCGAGCGCATGCGGCGGCGCAAGTATGACGCCGGCGGCATCCTTCACTTTCACGCCATTGATTTCTGGCCGTCGGTGACCATGGCGGCGCTCGATTATTTCCGCAGGCCGACGAAGTCTTACTTCACCGTGCGGCGCAGCTTTCAGATGGTGCTGGCGAGCCTGGAATACGACCGCGATACCTGGCGGGTCAAAGAAGATTTTCGCTGCGGCCTGTGGATTATCAACGATCACTGGTACGCCATCCCCGGCGCGCGCGTCCGCTGGAAGATTGTCGATGCCAGCGGCGCGGCGATCACCGCAGGCGAGATGGCAGTCAACATCGAGGCAGACGTTTCAGCGAAGCTCACGGACGTGCGATGGCAGCCGGCGGTCGCGGGGAAGTACGAGCTGCGCGCCGAAGTGATGAGCCGCGATGGCGAGCGGCTGTCGGAAAATCTCTACGAGTTTGACGTGCAGTAATACCGAAGAAGAAACGATGGGACCAAAACCAACAACCGGCGAAGAGCAGTCGGCTCACCTGCTGCGGCGCTTCGGGATGTTGCAGGCGACGGCGCTCAACATGTCGAACATGATCGGCATCGGTCCGTTCATCACTATCCCGCTGCTGATGTCGGCGATGGGCGGGCCACAGGCGATGCTCGGCTGGTTCATCGCCGTCTTGATCGCCATACCCGACGGCATGGTGTGGAGCGAGCTTGGCGCCAGCCTCCCCGGTTCGGGCGGCACCTACGTCTACTTGCGCGAAGGCTATGGCCGCGAGTCTTATGGCCGGCTGATGGCTTTCTTGTTCATCTGGCAATTCATCTTGAGCGGCCCGCTAGAGATCGCCTCCGGTTACATCGGCTTCGCCAAATACACCGGCTACATATGGCCGGCGGTGACGCCGCTGCAAACCGCGCTGGTCGCCTCGGTGGTGGGGGCGATCAACATCGCCTTGCTCTATCGCCGGATCACTTCAATCGGCAAGATCACCGTCAGCCTGTGGCTCGGCACGATGGTCACGAGCGCCGCGGTGATTGTCACCGGGACGATGCACTTCGACGCAAAGTTGGCGTTTGATTTCCCGCCCGGCGCATTCACTTTTTCGCTCGGCTTTCTGCTCGGCCTGGGCGCGGCCACACGCATCGGCGTCTACGACTACCTCGGCTATTACGACATCTGTTACATCGGCGACGAAGTCCGAAACCCAGGCCGCGTCATCCCGCGCTCGATCATCATCAGCGTGCTGGCCGTCGCCGCGATCTATTTCGCGATCAATCTATCGATCATCGGCATCGTGCCGTGGCGCGAGTTCGTTCCGTACGAGGCGCACCCGAACGCCGACTTCGTCGTTTCGACCTTTATGGAAAAGATATACGGCTCACGGGTGGCGACCGTCTTTACGGCGATGGTGCTGTGGACGGCGTTCGGGTCGGTCTTCGCGTTGCTGCTCGGCTACTCGCGCATCCCGTATGCGGCAGCGCAGGACGGTTACTTCTTCAAAGTCTTCGGACGCCTGCACCCGAAGAAAAAATTCCCCTCGGTCTCGCTGATCGTCATCGGCTTGCTGGCGATTGCGTGCAGCTTCTTCTCGCTCGGCGTCGTGATCGACGCGCTGATCACGACGAGGATACTGATTCAGTTCATCGGCCAGATCTTCGCCGTAGGGCTGCTCCGCAAGCGAGCGCCCGACTTGCCGCGCCCATACCGCATCTGGCTTTACCCGCTGCCGAGCCTGATTGCGCTGATGGGGTGGGTCTTCATCTTTGCGACTTCAGACCTCTACATCATTCTGTTCGGGCTGGGGACGCTTGTGGCCGGCGTCGTGTTTTTCTTCATCTGGTCATGGCGCACGACGCGCTGGCCGTTCGCGAGGGCGGCTGAAACTGTCGATCAAGGGAGAAGCTGAGTGATGGCTAAACTGGCAATCGCCGGCGGCTCGCCGGTGCGAACGAAGCCGTTTCCAGAGTGGCCGCGGTTCGATGATCGCGAGCGGCGCGCAATCAGCGATGTGCTGGAGAGCCGCAACTGGGGCGGCTACCCGTTCCCGAATCAGCAGGCCGAGCTTTTTGCGCGGCGCTTCGCCGACCACCAGAGCGCGCGTCATGCGCTGTGCGCGGCGAACGGGACGGTGACGCTTGAGATCGCGCTGAAAGCCGTGGGCATTGCGCCGGGCGATGAAGTGATCGTACCGGCCTACACCTTTGAAGCGACTGCCGCGCCCGTCCTGCGATTGGGCGCGGTGCCGGTCTTCGTCGACGTGTTGCCCGACACCTACTGCATTGACGCGGCGGCGGCGGCAGCAGCCCTCACGTCACGCACGCGGGCGATCATCCCCGTTCACCTGGCGATGAACATGGCCGACATGGACGCGATCAGCGAGCTTGCGGCGCGGCACGGCCTGAAGGTCGTCGAAGATTGCGCCCACGCGCACGGCGCGAGATGGCGCAATCAAGGCGCGGGGTCAATCGGCGACGCCGGCTCGTTCAGCATGCAGACGACCAAGCTGATGACGGCGGGCGAAGGCGGCGTCGTCACAACAAATGATGATGAGGTCTTTGAGCTTTGCCAGTCTTACGTGAATTGCGGGCGGGCCAGCCAGAGCGACCGCTTTGGCCATCGCCGGTTGGGGTTCAACTATCGCATGACGGAATTTCAAGCCGCCATCCTGCTGACTCAGCTTGAGCGATTAGCTGAGCAGACAGAGCGACGGATGAAGCAGGCATCGCGGCTCGCGGAAGGCTTATCGGGCATCGCGGGCATTGAGTTGCTCAGGCGCGACGAGCGGCTGACGACGCAGGCGATTTATCAATTCGTTTTCAAGATGGATAAGCGAGCCTTCGGCGGCGCGTCGCGTGACCGCGTGGTCGCCGCGCTCGAAGCCGAAGGCATTCCTGCCGACGGCTTGTTTTATGAGCCGGTTTACCGCAGCGCGCTCTTTCAGGTTGACCCGCGAGATTTTCCGGCGCTCGGCGTGCGCAGCGGCGAAGCGTTGCCGTGGGCCGCGACGCGCTGCCCCGTAGCCGAGCGCGCGGCGTATGAAGAGTCCGTCTGGTTGCCGCATCAACTGTTGCTTGGCAGCTCTGAGGACGTAGGCCAGATCGTTGAAGCCGTCGGTAAAATTCAAAGCAACCTTGACGAGTTGCTGCGCGCCGAGCATCCGTTGATCGCCATCAAGCAGACGAACCGCGCCGAGCGCCCCCGGCTGGAAGCCCATTGAAACCGCAGAGGGCGCAGAGGAACACAGAGGATTATCCGGCCTCCGCGTCCCTCTGCGCCCGCCGCGTGCGAAGCACATCTCCAGCCATCCTGCGGTAAATCTGCTCAGGCATCAACTGCCAGCGAGAAACTTGTGATAGCGGCCCAGCCAGTAAGGCAGCAGGAAGAATGCGCCATCGTCTTCGCCACGCCCGCCCGCTGAGTCGTCGAGCTGAAACGGGTTGCTATTCCACTTCATCACTCGCCGCTCATCCGGTGGCAACAGCCGCGAGGTTTGCGCTTTGTCATGCCGCTCGGGCGAAGCGTCTGTCGGCACGTCGCGCCGCTGCGAGTTCTTTACCGACCACTTGATCAAATCCATCGGGATGCGATAGAGCGTGCGCGTCGCCGCTTCCACCGGCACCTCTCTGGCGGGGTTGCAAACCGCGTAGATGAACGTCCACAGCGGGTTGGCTTCGCGCCGGATATTCACCCACCACTGCTCCAAGCCTTCGCGGTAAACCGCGAGCAGCGATTCATCCGTCTCGTATCGAAAGAGCGGATAGTACGAGAGCATCGCCAGCTCTTCGTCCGAATAGTTCAGCTCCTGGCGCAGCCGCAGGTAGGTCGTCGTGTTCTGGTGATAGCCCCGCTCGCTGATGAGCTTGCGGTATTCGCGGTCATAACGCGCGTCGCCGGTCATGTGATAAGCGGCCTTCAGGTGTGACAGCAACTCAAGCGACCGCAGCGCCCGCTCTTCGCGGCCATCATCGGTCTCGAAGTACGCCGCATCGTAGCGGCCCCAGCGCGTCGGCCCGCCGTGCATGTCTGTCAGGTTGTAACCGTGACCGATCAGGTGATCTGCCATGCGAGCGACCGCCGCGCGCAGCTTGTCTTTTAAGCCGCGGTCGGGGATCAGATCATAGGCGACCGAGTAAGCGAAGAAGTGGCCGACGATCTCGTCCGAGCTGGTATCGGCTTTCCATTCCCATTCGCCATCCGGCGTGAAGTGCCAGATGCCGTCTTCGTGCCGCGGCTCGGCGCGCTCGCGGAATGATCGCGCAGGGAAGCCGCTGCGCCCGGTGATCGCTTCCAGCCGCAGCATCGCTTCGACGGATCGCCGCATCGCATCGAGCGCCCGCGCGTCTTTCGTGACGGCATATCGAAACGCCTCTGCCGCGACATAAATCGCCGTCCACAGGCCATCATTATCGTTCGGGTACTGATGGCTGGTCGTGAGGTTGCCGGGGTCGCGCAGCTCGGAATCGGCGACCAGGTCATGACGTTTGTGCCGCTTAGTGATGCGCCGCTCAAAGGTCGCGGCCTTGGCGGCGAGCGTCAGGGGACGGAATTCGATATGACTGATGCCCGCCGGCGTTTGCACCCAGACCGACCCGGCAGCGCCCGCCGCAATCGCTGTCACTTCATCGGCCGGCAGATAGCGACGACCTTCGAAGTACTGCCACCTCTCCCAGTCGTCGCGGCTGACTTGATACCTGATCAAGCCTTCGTCGCCGCCGGCCCACACCGCGCCGTCGGTGGCAATCGCTATGGCGCGCAGGCGGCCTACGGGCAAGCCGTCATTAAAAGAAAGCCGCGCGCGCGGCAGCGATTCGCGAACCAGCGCCTCGGCTTCCAATCCCCACCGCTGGCCGCCACCTTGTGCATGTTGTTGGCGATGACGAAGCTGCTCGCGAATGCGGGCCGGCACTCGCGCGTCGTCGCTTGCGTAGAACGTGCGGAACTTCTGCGGCGTGGCGCGCAGCTTCACCGCCGCCGGCACGGATGGGGGCGGCAAGATCGCGACGATCAAGCTGAAGGCGAACAACGAAGTCAGGCGGCGCATAGATGAGAGAACGGCTCAACGGGATCCGGAGCCCGGTTTGCCCGCAGGCATCAGTCGCCCTTTCTTCGCGTCTTCCCATTTGAATGGCAAGATGTCGGGAACCACGCTCACTTCGGTGGTGAACTTGAACGGCGTCTTGCCGCCGCTCGGATAGACCAGCTCGACGAAGAGAGCTGTGTAGCCGCGCGCAGGCTTCTCGACGCGCCCGACGTAAACGCCCGGCTTCGCTTCGCTCAACGCCGTGCGCGTGTAGGCTTTGCCGATGGTGTCAACGCGAAAGTCGCGCGCCTCAGGGTTAGTCGCCTGCCAGAGATTCACCTCCAGCGGCTTGTCTTTGACGGTGACGACGAGCGCGCCGTCTTTCTCTTTCACCCATGAAAACTGCGGGCGGCGAACCTTGTTCAGCACCGCTTGATAAAACGCCAGCAAGCTCTCGGCGGCGTCCGTGCCTTCCAGGTTGTGCTTGGCGTTCGGCACATAGCGCAGGTACTTCTCGCCTTCGATCCGCGAATAATAGAACTGCGAATTGTCAGGCAGGAAGAACTGATCGCCCGACGCATTGACCATATACTTGGGCATCTGCCTGACGCGTTCGCGCTTGAGGTAGTTGTAAGGGTCTTCGATAGCCAGGATGTGCTGATATTCGGGCGTGCCGACCTTATCGGGGAAAATCTTATGGCGGACGTAATCTTCGAGCGCCTGCGAGAAGAAGCCATACGCCTCGTACTGGTGGCGGGTGATCGGCTCGGAATTCAGCGCATCGATGACGACCGGCATGATGGCGCGCACGCGGCGGTCAACGGCGGCCACAAGCCATGTCGTCCAGCCGCGCTTCGAGCCGCCCGATACGACAAAGTCGCGAACCTTGAAACGCCCGCCGGCGTCGCCCGCCATAAATTCTTGAATGGCGTCCAGCGCCCGCACGCCGCTTTTCACCATCGCCAGCCGCACCAGCCACGCGTCGTCGCCGCTCTGCATCTGGCGGACGCGGCTGTAAGCGATCAGGTCGTCTTCCGAGCGCCGCTGATCGGGCGAATCGGAAAAGACCAGCGGCTGGTTCGGCACCATGCGCAACTCGGCGACGACCGATTGCGTCTCGACCGCGAAGCGGATCAATCGCTCGGTTGCGCCGGCGGGCATCGGGTCTTTGTTGCTGCCGCCGCCGATGAACAGCAGCGCCGTGTCGTGGCTGATCTGCTCAGGCTTAACAATGATAAGCCAGTGCTTCCAGACGGGGCGATCAACCTCCGCGGCGCTGCGCCAGGTCTGCGAAGTCAGCTCGATGACGCTGCATTTGTAGCCCGGCCCGGCAGTCGTCGCCATCGGCTTCCAGGCATACGCAGGATCGGGCTTGGCGATGTAGCGGTCGAGCGCCGTCTCTTGCGCCGCCGCTGCCGGGCCGCCGAGCGCGAGCAGCGCCAGGGCGAACAACAGCAGGCCGAGCCGTCTGCTTGCAAACAGGCAAAGAGAGTTCATGGCTTTATCCTTGTGAGTAGTCGCGACGGAGGCCATCGGCCCCGTTTCAGGTCTAGCTTTATATCACCTTTACAAACATCTGGCCATGCCGACCGGCTCCCGGTTAAACTATCAGAGTGCGCGGCCCCCGCCGTGTGTCCCAATCCAGGAGATTGTAGTTTATGAGCAGTAAGACTACCCGTGTCGTGGCGGCATCCTTGTTGACCGTCTGCCTGTTGCTATCCACCTTCGACTCGACGCAGGCGCAGACCTGTAACATTCGCTTCGCAGTGATTGGCGATTATGGCCGGGCGGGTCAGCCCGAGCGCGACGTCGCCGAGCTGGTCAAGGGCTGGAGTCCTGACTTCGTCATCACCGTGGGTGACAACAACTATGAGGACGGCGCGGCCTCGACCATCGATCAGAACGTTGGCCAGTACTATCACGAGTTCATCGGGCCATACCTGGGCAGCTACGGCGAAGGCGCGGCGACGAACCGCTTCTTCCCGGCGCTCGGCAACCATGACTGGGAGGCGGCGGGCGCGCGGCCTTACCTCGACTACTTCACGCTGCCCGGCAACGAGCGTTACTACGAATTCGCCTCCGGGCCTGTGCACTTCTTTGCGCTCGACAGCGACCCGAGCGAGCCGGACGGCGTGCGCAGCGACTCGGCGCAGGCGAACTGGCTGCGCGCGCGGCTCGCCGCGGCGACCGAGCCGTGGAAGGTCGTCTACTTTCATCATTCGCCATACTCGTCGGGGCTAGAGCATGGCTCGACCGGCTACATGCAATGGCCGTTCAAGCAGTGGGGCGTGACGGCGGTCTTGAGCGGTCATGACCATGACTATGAGCGCGTCGTCCGCGACGACTTCCCTTACTTCGTTGACGGCGTCGGCGGCAAGAGTCTGTACCCCTTCTTCCCCCTGCCGGTCTCCGGCAGCCGCAAGCGCTACAACGACGATTACGGGGCGATGCGCGTAGACGCTAACCCGGATCAGATCACCTTCAAGTTCATCACGCGCACGGGCGAAGTCATTGACACTTACACGATGGGGAGCGCGCCGCGCCGCGCCCCCGACGGGCCGAGCGACCTGATGACGACCGGCAGGGGCAAGCGGCTCATCGATCTGGCGTGGACTGCCGTGGGTTGTACGCACGAGGGCTTCAAGGTCGAGCAGTCTGAGGACGGTATCAGCTTCAAAGAGATTGCCACGGTCGGCGGCAACCTGACGGCGTACACAGCGGCGGGGCTGGCGCGCGGGACGACTTACTACTTCCGCGTCCGCGCCTACAACGCCGCCGGCGACTCGGCGTATTCAAACGTCGTCAGCGCCACGACCAAGCGTAAACATCAGTAGCCGGCGCTACCCGCTGGCCGGGGCCCGCACAGGTTGCGCGCTTGAGCGCGTCAGCCTGCTGATCCCATAAATCATCAGCAGGGCGATCAAGAGATAGATCACCGAGTTGGCGCTGATCGAAGCGCCCATGCCGAAACGCTCTGATGCGGCGGCAATGGCGACAGGGGCGATGCCGCCGCCGAGCCAGCCTACGGAATTCATGAAGCCGACCGCCGAAGCTCGATGCTCGGGACGCACCGTGTCATGCAGCGACGCCCAGATGTTCGCGTCATAAATTCCTTTGAAGTAACCGAAGCCGACAAGCGCCAGAATCAGCACCGGCACCGAGAGCGTCCAGCCGGCGACAAAAATGAACGGCACGCCGAGCAGCAAGCCCACCGCCTGCGCCATCATTCTGCCGGCGCGATGCCGCCGCGCCAGCCGGTCCGCAAGCACGCCGCCGCTGATAACGCCGATGACCGAAGCGATCTGCAAATAAGCGGTGCCGCTCAAGCCCGCCATCGCCAGACTCATGCCGAACTTGCGGTACAGGAAAGAGGGCATCCACGTCAGGAAGATCATCGCCACGAAGTTAGCGCCGACGAAAACCGCGGTGAGCAGGCGCACCATCGGATTGCCGAACAACTCGCGCACGGTCGTCATCACGCTCGCGTTGCCGGTGTGAAGTCCGGCGCGCGATTCTTTTGCATCGGCGCTTGATGCTTTTTCAGCGGCGGCAGGATCGCGCGCCGGCTCGCGCAGCAATAAAAGCAGCAGCAAGCCGTAAAGCAGCCCCGCCGCGCCGAAGAGATAAAAGCTGGAGCGCCAGCCATAGTACTGACCCAGCAAGCCTGCGACGCTGCCGCCGGCAATCGTTCCGGCATAGACGCTCGATTGATGCAGCGCCATGGCGCGCGACCGCGTATCCGTGCCGTGATAATCGCTCAGCAATGACATGGAAGCCGGGAAGTAGAAGGCTTCGCCAAAGCCTTCGAGGGCGCGGAAGATGACCAGGTGCGTGTAGGTGGTCGAGAGCGCCGTCGCCAGCGTGATGAGAGACCAGAAGAGCAGGCCGGCGATGACCAGCGTCTTGCGCCGCAGCCGGTCGCCGACCAGCCCGGCCATTGGCCCCGCGGCGGCGTAGACCCACATGAACGCCGAGCCGACGATGCCCAACTGTACGTCGCTCAGCCCCATCTCTGACTTCAGCAGCGGGAAGACCGAGAAGATTGCCTGGCGGTCGGCGTAGTTAAAAAAGCAGACCGCCCAGAGCAGCGCGACGACCAGCCACTTATAGCTTCTTTGGCTCATGATCGTTCATTGCTTATCGCCTTCGATCACCCACGCTTCGTTGAAATGGGCATGCTTGATGGCTTTGCGGGCCGGCTGACCTTCGGCGTCCTTGCCCACATCTTTTTTGTTCAGGTGATAGCTGTAGCTCGCGTGCAGCGAACCGTCGCGCGCTTGAATCATCGATGGGTAGTGGAAGGCTCCGGCTTCCAGGCTGCGCGGCTCGATTTCGAGATGCCGCGTCCACTTCCATGTCTGTCCCTCGTCGGTCGAGATCGACACCGCCAGGCTGTTGCGGCTCAATTCGGTGTCGTTATAGATCAAGGCCCAGTGGCCATTTTTGAGCGCGATGATTTCAGCGCCCGACCCCGGATTGGGAATCGCGGTATCGCGGTCGGCGCTCCAGGTCTTGCCGCCATCGCGCGACTCGCTGGTGTGCAGCCGCTTCGGCGGCGGGCCATTGTCGCGCATCAGTGTGAATAACGTGCCGTCTTGTTTTTTGACGATGCTCGGCTGGATGTTGCCGGCCCCGACAATCGGCGTGCTGGTCGTCCAGGTTTTGCCCCAGTCGTCGGTGATCGCCATCAGCGAGAACGAGAAGCCGTCAGAATAGAGCGGCACGATCAAGCGCTTGCCATCGAGAATGAACGGGTGGGCGCGAGTCATCCAGCCGAGGCGGCGGAATAACTTGTCGGCGGCATTCTTTCGCGTCCGCTCGATGTAAGCGGCGGCGGCCTCTCTCAGCTCTTGCGGCAAATCTTTGCGGCTGGCTTCGAGTGCCGTCATCGCTTCGTTAACCGTCGCTTCAAACTCAGGCCCCGGCGTGATGTGCAAGACTTCGTTCACGTCCCAGCGCGGCACGCCTTGCGGTTTCTGGTAGTCCGACGAGATGCGATACTTCATCAAAGCGGTGTGCCATTCATTGGCCAGGATGGTCGGCCACAGCAGCCAGAGCCTTTGCTGCGGATCGATGAACATCGTCGGGTTGGTGTCGGGATAGCCGAGGGTGTCGGCCATGGTGAAGCGCGCGTCCCACGTCTTTGCGCCTTTGCGCAGCCGCGCCCCTTCGATTTTCACGTCGTCGGCGGTGCGCTCGCCTGAGCCGTGGAACCAGCAGACCAGCAGGTCGCCATTCGGGCATTCGACAATGCACGACGCATGGTTGTGCCAGTGTTCGAGCGGGAAGATCAACTCGGATTCATAAAAGGCCGCGCCTTCGGGTTGCGGCGCGGCGCTCGGCGGCGAGGTCTTTGGCTGCGGCGCCGCGCCGCCGAGCAGCGCCGGCACGAGCGCAATGATGCAGGCGATCAGAGATTTGCTCATAGGTTTGCTCATCGCTTGATTCGCTCAACGCACGTAGATCGGGTTGGAGTATATCCAGGGGCGCATCTCGCTGTCGGCTTCAAGCCATGCCTCGACGCGGTAAACACCCGCCGCTTTCACCTGA
Source organism: Blastocatellia bacterium (assembly GCA_035275065.1). Classification (NCBI taxonomy): domain Bacteria; kingdom Pseudomonadati; phylum Acidobacteriota; class Blastocatellia; species Blastocatellia bacterium. The sequence goes on along the minus strand of DATENM010000082.1, from coordinate 71,617 downwards.
AGCGTGATCTCGCGGCTTTCGCCCGTGGCGGCGACTTCGCCGTTCCGCAAGAGCTTCCAATGGCAGGCGACCGGCGCTTCGGCCTTCAACTCAAGCCCCGGCCTCAAGGCAATTTCATCGCCCATGAGCGCCACTGGCTTACCGCCGCTTGCAGAAGCGACAAAGGCAAAGCCGGTCGGGTCGCACAACCAGTCATGCGCGACATAAGCGTGGCCCTGTCTGAGCGCCTCGCGCACGGCGGCTTCGGTCAATTGGCCGGTCAGAATGTGTGTGCTGACGTAGCGAAAGCTGCGCTCGTAGGGGTCGAAATCCAGGCGCGCGATGAGCTCGCCCGGCTTGCGCCCGCTCGTCATCGCGGCCACCGCCGGCACTTGCGCGCTGGTCATTTGCCTTTTCTCCGGGCGGCTCGTAATGATTCCGACTTCGATGGTCTGTTCATCGACGACCGTGACTGTGAAGACTTGATTGTGATGACAGTCGTTCGCCGCTACGCCAGTCAAACGGCGATGCGCGGTGTCCGCATCCCACTTCTTCAGGATCGGCGCGAGATAATCTTGCTGGGCGGCGATGACCTCTTGCGGATACGTCGCAAGCGCCTGCTCGATCTGTGCGAGCCGCGCCCTATTGGTCATCGCGCCTTGCAGCCAGAAGTTGAACGCCGCCTCGTCCTTCACGTCTGTGTGGTGATTATAGATTTCCAGCCCGTCAAGGTTGTCGGTCGGCCAGTCGAGCTTGTCTTCGACATGCGAGAGAAAGATGTTGCCGCCGCCGGCCCGCGTCGCCGCGATCACTGCTTCGCGCGTCGGCGTCTGCTGGTCGCGCAGCGAGGCGATGGGATAAAGCAGAAAACCGTCGGCCTCGGCTCCCGGTATGAATAAGACGCCCTCGTGAATGCCGCGCCAGCTATCGGTGATGAAATCGCGTTCCGGTCGCCGATGGTCAGACAGCATGATGATATTGACGCCCGCCGCTCTGGCCGCTTTGAGCATTTCGGGTCGCGTGCCGCCGGTGTGCGGCGCGTCTTCGGCATGCGCGTGCAGGATAGCGCGATAGTCTGTCATCCCCGTCGGCAATCGCACCGGCCTGCGCGCCTGTTCGTAGCGCAGCCGCGCCTGATGAACCGCGGCCAGATGCTCCATGCCCATGCGCTCGACGCTAGTGTACTTTCTGCCGGGGCCGAGCTGGGATGGAGACTGGCCGAACGGGCTGCCGGTCAGGCTGAGCAGAAGGATTAAAATCAGTAAGGGGTGCGGGGTCATCCGGGGGATTCTACAGGATCAAGCAAAGCCTGAGAAGCAGGGGGCCGCTGCGGGCCGCTTCAGGCTTGCAGTCCGGGGCTCAACATTCGGGCGGCGAATGGAGTAAGATGAGGGCGGAGAACGTATGCCATCGAGCCCGGTTAATCCAGACATTCTCTTATTGGACGGCGAGACCTTGAGTCTTGAAGCGGTCATGGCCATCGCCAGGAACTTTCAACCGGTCGCTCTCAGCCCGAAGGCGAAAGAGAGAATGCAGCGGTCGCGACAGCTCGTCGAGCAATGGGTGCGCGAAAAGAAAGTCATCTACGGCATCACCACAGGCTTCGGCTCGCTGCAAAATCAAGTCATCCCGCCCGAAGAGGCCGAGCAATTACAGGAGAATATCTTGCTCAGCCACGCGGCAGGCGTCGGCGAGCCATTGCCCGAAGCGACGGTCAGGGCAATGATGGTATTGCGCGCCAACGCGCTGGCCAAAGGCTATTCCGGCATTCGCGTCGAAGTGGTCGAGCGCCTGCTCGAAATGATCAACCGGCGCGTCCATCCGGTCATTCCCATCAAAGGCTCTGTCGGATCGAGCGGCGACCTCGCGCCGCTGTCTCATATGGCGCTGGTCTTGATCGGCAGAGGCGAAGCCTTCTACACCGGCGAGCGATTGGGCGGCAGTGAGGCGTTAAGCAGAGCCGGAATTCGAGCCATTCATCTTGAGGCGAAAGAGGGGCTGGCGCTGACAAACGGCACACAGTTTATGACCGCCATCGGCGCGCTGACGCTCGGCGACGCTGAGCGACTGGCAAAGCTCGCCGACATTGCCGGAGCCATGAGCCTGGAAGCCGTGAAAGGCCGCAGCTCGGCCTTCAGGCCAGAGCTCCACCGGCTTCGCCCGTTTCCGGGCCAGATGCAGAGTGCTCAAAACATCAACGCCATGATCCGGGGCAGCCAGTTGATTGACGGCGAGCAGGTGATGCAGCGCCGGAAGACGAGCATTGCTTTAGACGAAGGCGTACGCGAGACAAAGGTTCAAGACGCTTACTCGCTGCGCTGCATGCCGCAGGTACATGGCGCGTCGCGTGAAGCGATGAGCTTTGTGCGGCGCACGCTGGAAATCGAAATCAATTCCGCAACCGATAATCCGTTGATCGTGCCTGAGCTGGAAGAGTCATTTTCTGCCGGCAATTTTCATGGGCAGCCGGTGGCGCTGGCGATGGATTTTCTCGCCCTCGCCCTCGCAGAGCTGGGCAGCATCTCGGAGCGCCGCATCGCGCGGCTGATGAACCGGCATGAAAACTTCGGCCTGCCCGCCTATTTAATCGGCTCGGTCGGGTTGAACACAGGGATGATGATGGCGCAGTACACGGCGGCGGCGCTCGCCTCCGAGAACAAAGTCTTGATTCATCCCGCCAGCGGCGACTCCATTCCGACTTCGTCCAACCAGGAAGATCACAACAGCATGGGCTCAATCGCGGCGCGACAGGCCCGCCAGGTGCTTGAGAATGTCGAATCGATTGTCGCGATTGAATTGCTGTGCGCGGCGCAGGCGCTCGGCTTCAGGGCAGACGAGGGCGCAGCCATGGGCGCCGGCACGCTTGCCGCTTACAAACTGCTGCGCCAACACATCCCGCAGCGGGCCAGCGACCGGGACGGCGAAATTCATCTCATCATCCACGAGGCTGTAAAGCTGGTGCGCGGCGGCGCGCTGCTCAGTGAAGTCGAGCAAGCCATCGGCCCGCTCAATTGAGCGTTAGTGCGCTCGGTGAAGCCCGGCGCTTCTTGCAGGGTGAGAGTCCCTACTGTGTAAGGTCTAACCAGCCACTCATACCGAGTGTTGTAACTGCAACTACGGAGGCCAAACGCTGTAATGCGAATCGTAAGAATATTTTTATGTGATAGAATGCTTCGATGCGGAGTACCCAATGTTGCGGATGTTGAAGAACTGGTGACCGATCCGGTGTACCTATATCCGCCTCTTCCCGTACTCTAACCTACAGATTGACTCTCTCAGGAGGAATGACAATGGCACATGAAGATCAATTTACGGCAACAGGTCCTGCCTTCACAGGATCAGGCTTCCCCAGGACAGGATTTTCCACGAATCGAGAGACTACCGATTTTATTTATGGAGCAAACGTTGAAGGCTCGCGGTGCGGAGTCGTTGGCAAGAGCACCAAAGAGAAGGGGTCTAGCAGGGAATCAGATATCGAGGGCGTCGGAGTTTTTGGCAGGGGCGACACCTTTGGAGTTTATGGTCAGGGTAACCTCGGGATAGCAGGCGTACTTGGTACCCAGAACAACATTCACAGACCCGACCATGATGGGGTAGGTGTCATGGGCGCTGTCATGCGCGGTGGAACTGGGGTTGTTGGTTTAAGCCTTAACAGCATAGGTAATCCGGCGAATCTTCTGCAAATATCTGGCTCAGCGGATGGGGAGGGGATTGGTGTGCTGGGATCGAGCGGTACAGGTACTGGAGCGAGAGGAGAAAGTGTCGATGGCAACGGCGTGCTGGGCCACAGCCAAAATAATGATGGTGTGGTTGGTGAATCGGACATCGATGGCAAGAGTGGCGTGTTCGGGTTCAACCGTAGCACTTTTGGCGCGGCCTTCGGTGTCACTGGAGCAACAAAATCACCTAACGGTGCAGGCGTTTTTGGTTTTGCTGACAACGGCGAAGAAGCGCGCGGAGGCGTCGGCGTGCGAGGCGACAGCCAAGGAAATGACGGTGTGGTTGGACAGAGCCAAGCGAATGGGAAAAGCGGTGTATTCGGGTTCAATTCGAAGACAGAAGGGGTCGCGTTCGGCGTGGTAGGGCGATGCGATTCCTCTCAGGGAGTTGGTGTCGCCGGAGGGAATAGCTCAATCGGCGGAACCGGAGTTCAAGGCATCTGCGATGGATTTGGCGGAGTTGGCGTCCTCGCTCAGACCGCCCGCTCAGGAATCGCCTTATTCGCCCATGACAAGGATGGTTCCGGCCTTGCGGGTTTTTTTGTCGGAGACGTGCGCGTGACTGGCAACCAAATTATATTCGGCACCAAGAGCGCGGCTGTGCCTCACCCCGACGGCTCGCACAGGTTGCTGTACTGTATGGAAAGTCCTGAGAGTTGGTTCGAAGACTTCGGGGAGGCGCGGCTAGTCGATGGCAAAGCGGAAGTGCTACTAGATCCTGATTTCGCCGCTGTGATAAAGAGCAACAAATATCATGTCTTTGTAACGCCGTATGGCAACTCAAATGGATTGTATGTGACGCACCGGAATAGTAAGGGCTTTCGGGTTCAAGAGCAGAATGATGGAAGCAGCAAGTTGACATTTTCTTACAGGGTTGTGGCAAAACGAAAAGATATTAAGGCCGAGCGCTTGGCAAAGATTACAGTTCCTGAACATCAGATATCGAAAGTACCAAAGCAGCCTCGCAAGCTCGTAGGTAAAAGACGATTAACGAGCGACAGCAGTTCTTATCACAAGCCCCCTGTTAAGAGCTAGATTCGGTGATCTAGAAGTAGCGCCTAACAATGCGTTGCAGCGGAGGCCACGAAGCGCACTGCTCATCGTTCTTTCAATGCCGTTCGTGGCCCCGCTGAACGCGAGCGTTGGCTAGAGCGGATTTCAATCGGGTGTAGCGCAAGGCGGTTAGATTGCGCCTGGACTCGCGCAATCTAACCGCCTTGCGCTACACGGCAAACGCAATCGACATTCACTCTAATACTCTCCCGGCTCTGCTGCGCCTTTCTTGATCGAGTGCATGAGGCGCTGGAATGATTCCGACTGCTCGCGATAGACGTATTCTGGCCGCGTGACGATCACCTCTTCGGCACCGCAGCGGCGCAGGTGGCGGACTAACTCATGCAGATTGGCCCGCGGGCAGGTCATGCGGATGACCACGAACGGCGATTCGCGGCGACTGCCCGAACGGGTGTCCTCCATCGGCAGCGAATAGGCCAGCCGCCACTGGTGTGTGAGGCGACCGATCTCAGTTAACCGCGACCGCTCGATGGCGGCCTGGATATTAAACGTGTCGCGGCCTCTCAGATAGCTCTCGATCATATCCAGAAAAGTTTCCAGCCGTTCGAGCCGCGCCTCGTCCCATGTGGCGATTCGCCGGCTGCCGATCAAACAAGCCTGCGACGAAACGACGATGCCATCCTTGATGACCTTCAGGTGATTGTCAGAGAGCGTCTTGCCTGAAGTCGTCAGATCGATAATCAGGTCGGCGGTGCCCGACGAAGGCGCGCTCTCGGTGGCGCCCAGGGATTCGACCAGCACATAATCAGTCACTCCCTGGCGGGCGAGAAAGTCGCGCGCCAGGTTGGGAAACTTGGTGGCGATGCGCAAGGTCCGCTGGTGCTTTAAGCGGAAAGCCAGCGCCAGCTCGGCCAGGTCTTCCATCGAAGCCACGTCAATCCAGGTGGCGGGCACGGCGACGACCAGCCGCGCATGGCCATAGCCCAGCTCGCGCAGGATGAGCGGCAGGTGATCGGAATTGAGCGCCTGCTCGCGGAAAAGGTCTTCGCCGGTCAGCCCGATGTCTGCCGCGCCGCCGGCGACTTTCGAGGTGATCTCTTCGGCCCTTTGAAAGAGAACCGAGACGCCTTCGATGCCGCCCAGGCGGGCGGTGTACTGGCGCTGGCTCTCGTACTTAACAGACAGCCCGGCATTGCTCAGGAACTTCAAGGTGCCTTCAAACAGGCTGCCTTTGCTCGGTATGGCGAAGATGATGTCGGGGTTGTTCGGCGCTGCCATTTTATCCTTTGCGTATGGACGACTCGACGAACTGTCGGAGATTGCTAATCTCGACCGCCTGCTCTTGGCGGCGGCGCATGTCTTTGATCTTGACCGCTTGATTGCGCAGCTCGTCTTCGCCGACGATGATCGTGAAAGGCACCTGCTCGTCGCCGGCATGGCCGAGGACAGTAGCGAGCTTGCGATGGTCAATGTCTGCGCGCACGCGCCACCCGGCCTGACGACAGATCTGCGCGATCCGCCATGCGTCGCTTTCCGAGACTTCGCCGATTCGCGTCAAGACCGCATCAACTGCATGATCGCCGCCATCGGCTTGTGGCGCGCTGGCCCGCTCAAGGGCTAACAGCAATCGCTCGACGCCGATGGCAAAACCGACGGCGGGGATTTGCCGCGGCGCGCCGAGCGAAGAGAGCAGGCTATCATAGCGCCCGCCGCCGCAAATCTGGCTCACAGGCCCCAGCGCGTCGTCATGAATCTCGAAGATGAAACCGCTGTAATATTCGATGCCTCTGCGGAAGCCGAGATGAAACTCGCTGCCCGCGGGCAGGCCGCCCATCTCCTTTAATAACTCCATGCGGCGATGCGCCATATTGAAAGCATGGCCCGGCGCGCCGCCGATCTTATGGAAGAGCTTTTCCAACTCGGCGAGCGCCGCATCAGGCGGGCCGCTGATGGCGGTGTACTCTTGCAAGACCGTCAGGCAGTCCTTCGGCAATTGCAGCTCTCTCTGAGTGAGGCGGCGCAGGAAGCTTTCGGCAATCTCGTCCAGGGAGCGCTGGCCGACCTCTTTTTCGACGAAGAGCGATAAGAGCTGGCGGATGACTGCGCGGCTGGCGTCTTCGCCAATCGTGGTCAGAATGTCCGCCAACTGCGCCGCCGCCGGGTCGCTGCTGTCGGCATTCCGCGGCAGCGCCGCGTAACGTTTGAGCAGCAACTGAAACGCGTTCTTCCGCCAATAATGCTCTAACAAGGTGGCGCGGACCGGCGCAGAGATCGGCAGGGCGTTGATGAATTCAGCCGCCAATTCCATGTCGCCCAGAAGCAGGCGATAGCCCGCGAGGCCAGCCGTGTTGATCGCTTCCAGGGCGAGGCTGATCGCTTCGACGTCGGCGGCGGCGCGGTTCTCGTTGCCGATGTATTCGACCCCGGCCTGAATGAACTGCCGGTAACGGCCCTCGCGAACCTTATCGAAGCGAAAGACGCTGCCTTCATAACTCAGACGGAGAGGCAGGCGGCGGTTCGGCATTCTCTCAAGATAGGCGCGCGCCGCAGAGATGGTCATCTCGGGGCGCAGGCATAGCTCATTGCCGCGCGGGTCGCCGAAGATGTACATGCGGCTGCGTATCTCTTCGCCCGAGCGCTGAAGGAAGATGTCCGAGCGTTCGAGCGCCGGCAGCATGATACGCTCATAGCCATAACGGTCGAAGGCCGCCAGACAGGTGTCGATGACTCGCAGCAGGCGACGGGCCTCGTCCCGCGTATAGTCTTTCGTGCCGGGTATGTGTTCAGGGTGCCTCATCAAGTTTTCAGGTGAGCGATTAGACTGGATCAACCTGTGCCGCGCTCAAGCCTCCGGCTGCTCGATGCCATGCCGCGCCAGAATTTTGCGGACCTCGGCGATTAAATCCGTCACGGGGACGGTGACCTGCGCGCCCTGCTCTTTCAGCCATGCGCTGCGGTCTGTGATCGCTTTCGATAGCTCGCGCCCCAGCCGCAAGTCTTTCAGCGACACCGTGCCGCTTTCAAACTCGCGCGAGCCGGCGATGACGGCGACGATAGCTTCGCGCTCGTCGGCGTACTTCATCTGCTTCTTGAAGCCGCCGCTGCCGAGGTACATCTCGGCGGCAATCCCGGCGCGGCGCAGTTGGAAAGTCATCTTCTGGTATTCGAGAATCAGCTCCTTGTCCATGACGGTGACGATCACCGGGGCCGACGCCTCGACGCCGGTGATCTTGCCCAGGTGACTGAGCGCCGCAAGCAAGCGGTCAACGCCGATTGAAGCGCCGGTCGCCGGAACCTTCTCGCCGATGAAGCGCTCGACCAGATAATCATAGCGCCCGCCGCCGGCGACCGAGCCGAACTGCCGCTTCTGGCCCGCTTCGTCGGTGGTCTCGAAGGTGAGCGCCGCTTCAAAGACCGGGCCGGTGTAATAAGCCAGCCCGCGAACGACCGTGGGATCGAAAATCACCCGGTCTTCCGCATAGCCGACGGCAGAGAGGAAGCGATCAATCTCGCGCAATTCGGCGACGCCTTCCTGGCCGATCTGTGATTCGCCAACCAGTAAGGCGAACTGCTGACAGACTTCGGCGCGCTGAGTCGCCGGCACCGAAAGCAGATCAACGATGCGCCGAATCTGCTCGGCGCTTAAATCGGCGCCGCGAGTGAAATCGCCGATGCGTGCGAAGCTCACAAGCTGCGGCGCGATCCGTTCGGTCGGCTCATGGCCAACGGCCTCGCCGACCGCGGCGAGAAGCTGACGCGCCGTCGGGAAATCTTGCTCCTTCAACGCCTGCAACTTTTCAACGTCTGAAGCAGAGAAGCCCTCGGCCCGAAACAGCCCTAAGACATGCTCGGCGATGCGGAAGCCGGGCGCTGATCCCTCGACGCGACCTTTGCCGAGCAACTCTTTGACGCCCTCGATGCCGACACGATCCAGCTTATCAATCGCTCGCAAGACGGTCAGCGTCGTCGCTTCATCTTCAAAGGCGATGCCGGCGGCTTCAAGCACGCCGTTGAGCGCCTTGCGGTTATTGACCCGAATGACATAATCGCCGCGCTTGATCCCCAGCGCCTCAAGCGCGTCGGCGAGCACGCAGCAGATCTCTGCGTCGGCGGCCATTGATGCGGTGCCGACCGTGTCAATGTCAAACTGGTAAAACTCGCGGAAGCGCCCCGGCCCGGGCTTTTCATTGCGCCACACCATGCCGACCTGATAGCGCCGGAAAGGGATGGGGATGTCGTTTTGATACTCTGAAAAAATCCGCGACAGCGGCGCAGTGAGATCATAGCGCAAGGCCAGCCAAGCGTTGTCTTCGTCTTGAAAGGCGAAAATGCCGCCCGCCGGCGTCGAGACGTCAGGGAGGAACTTGCCCAGGGTCTCGACATACTCGATTGCCGAAGTCTCCAGAGGAACGAAGCCGTAACGCTCGTAGACCTTGCGGATGGTATCAATCGTGCGCCGCCGCGCTAAAACATCTTTCGCGAAATTATCTCGGAAGCCTTTGGGTAAGCGCGGGATCGGGCGGCTTACGGCTTTTGGGTCGCTCATCATGGTCTCCTGACTGCGTAAATCGCGTCTGACGACGAATGGGCATTATACTCGCTGGCCAAAAGATTGACCATCTGAGGCCATGCTTTAGAGTGGGTTGGAGAGCGGTTAAGAAAGCTGAAAGGTGTGAAAGTACTGCCGTCGGGACTTGAACCCGAGACCTCCTGATCCACAGTCAGGCGCTCTAGCCAACTGAGCTACGGCAGCAAAATCTAAACGGTGATTATAAGAGGGGCCTTCGGCTCCCGTCAACGTGACCGGATAATCGCTTGGAGATTGTCCGAGGTTGATCGCTCATCTATCTCAATCCCTAAAGGCGTATCGCTCAGCTTTAACCGCTCAACGCGGATTCGTCACGCCGACCTGTTGGCACATCTCAAGCACCGGGCAGGTCGAGCATTTCGGTCGCGTGCCCGTGCAGACGTGCTTGCCGAAGGGCACCAGCAGCCGATTGATTTCAACCCAGTAGCGGCGCGGTAGCTTCTCCATCAGCGCCGCCATCGTCTTCTCAGGCGTCTTTGCCGCAATATAGCCCCAGCGGTTGGTGACGCGATGCACGTGAATGTCTACGCCGATAAAAGGCTGATCGCAGGCGATCCCCAGCACCAGGTTGGCACACTTCGGGCCGACCCCCTTGAACGACAGCAGCACTTCGGATTCGCACGGCAGCTCGCCGCCGTACTCGTCGGCGACGCGCTCGGCGATGGTATGAATGTTGTAGGCTTTCTGCTCGTGAAAAGTCGCCGGGCGGATGATCTCATCGATCTCCTCGGGCGTCAGCCTTCGCATCTCGTCAGGGGTGCGCGCCCGCTCGAACAGGCGACGCGCCGTCGGCAGCATGACCTCGTCATAGGTGCGGATCGAGATGATGCAGGCGACCAGCTGCTCGAAGGTCGAATTGAAGCCGTCTTCGGCCAGCTCGAAGAGCGCCGCCTTCGGAAATGGCTCGACGGCTTTGCGGATGGCGCGGATGGCCTCGCTGATGTCAAAAGGACGTTTCGCCATTGGCCCTCACGGTGAGTGAAGTTTCATTCGTCCATCAGCTTGATCTTATCACAGCCGCTATATTTCTCTCCGCGGTCGCGGCGCAGTTTGCTATACTACTGAGCTGGAATGGCAATCTGCTCCAAATGCAATCTAACACCTGAGGTCTTGCGGCTGCACAAGTGCGCCGTCTGCTTCAAGCTCGTCTGTGACAGGTGCGCGGTGCGGCGTTACGCGCAGATGTTCTGCTCGGAGCCGTGCGCCAAGGTCTTTTTCTTCCCCGACGAAGACATGAGCGGGTTGTAATCATCACCAAGGAGTTTTCCGCATGAATCTCATCCAACGTCCGCGTCGGCTGCGGCGCAGCGAAACCTTGCGCGCCCTGGTGCGCGAGACCAACCTGACGCCTGATGATTTCGTCTACCCGCTCTTTGTCTGCGAAGGCGAAGGCGTGCGCCGCGAGATCAGCGCGATGCCCGGCTGTTTCAACCTGTCGATTGATGAGCTGGTCAAAGAGGTCGCCGCGGCGGTGGGCGTCGGCGTCCGCTCGGTCATCCTCTTCGGCGTGCCCGACGAGAAAGACGCCGCCGGAACGCAGGCTTATGCCGAAGACGGCATCACGCAGCGCGCCATACGAGCCCTCAAGCGCGAGGTCAAAGAAGCGTTCGTGATTGCCGACAACTGCCTCTGCGAGTATACAGACCACGGTCACTGCGGCGTCATCCGCGACGGCGAAGTGTTGAACGATCCGACGCTCGACCTGCTGGCGCGCACCGCCGTCTCACAGGCCGAAGCCGGCGCCGACCTGATTGCGCCGTCGAATATGATGGACGGCTTTGTGGGCGCCATCCGCGCGGCGCTCGATCAATCGGGCTTCGATCATTTGCCGATCATGTCTTATGCGGTCAAATATGCGTCGGGCTTTTACGGCCCGTTCCGCGAGGCCGCCGGCTCGGCGCCGCAATTCGGCGACCGGCGCGGCTACCAGATGGACCCGGCGAATGCCCGCGAGGCGTTGCGCGAAGCTCAGCTCGATGTCGAGCAGGGCGCAGACATGCTGATGGTCAAGCCGGCGCTGGCTTACCTGGACATCATTCGCGCCGTGCGCGAGCGCTTTGATCTGCCGCTGGCCGCCTATCAGGTGTCGGGTGAGTATTCGATGATCAAGGCCGCGGCGCGCCTGGGATGGATTGACGAAGAGCGCGTCGTGGTCGAGACATTGACCGCCATCAAACGCGCCGGCGCCGACATCATCCTGACTTACTTCGCCCGCGAAGTGGCCGCGCGCATGGCTTAAAGCGATTTGAAGATCAGTTTGCTCATGTGGCGCAATCTGTTAGATTGCGCAGCGACTCGCGCAATCTGTTAGATTGCGCCACTTTCATGAATCAACGGCGCGACCTTTGAAGTCGCGCCGTTTTTGATTTGCTGCATGGCGATTTCGCTGCGTGCGGTATGGATTACAATTCCTTGCCGACGACCGTATGCTCGACCTTCCAACTGTAGGTGGTGACGAGCAGATCAACCGAGCGCGTGTAATTGACGCCGATCTGAACGCCCGGCCCGACGCGCTGCATCAGGTTGATGCTGCCCTCGGGCAACTCGTAGGTACTGCGAATCTTGGTGATCTCCGGCACGATGCGCTCGTCTTTGAAGCTCCGCACCGTGGCGATGCGCGCCAGCTCTTCCACGTCAAAGATGACCTTGCGCTGTTCGACGTAGACCGGCACCAGCTTCAGCATCAGAAACGCCGCGCAAAAGAGAACGAAAAGGATGACGATGGTTTTGATGCTAACGGCACCGCGCTCCCGCGCGCGGCTCTCTCTGCTATTCATGGCGTTGCTCTCCCTATGAAAGCGGCTGCTCGAAAAGAGCATCCTTGAGGGCTGCACGAATGATTTGCAGGGGCACGTCGGCGCGCACAACGACACGGCCAATCTGAGTCGGCAGCACAAAGGCCAGCTGTCCGGCCTCGGCCTTCTTGTCGTGTGCCATTGCAGAGATTATATCATCGAGCGCAAGAGTTTTTGCCGATGGCAGCGGCCCGGCACGCCGCACCGCTTCATCGATTAACCGGCGCTCGTCACTCGCTAGCATTTCCAGCCGCTCGGCAAGGCGCGCCGCGGCGCGCATCCCGTGACCGACCGCTTCGCCATGCAGGAAGCGGCGATAGCGCGTCACTGCTTCGAGCGCGTGGCCGACGGTGTGGCCAAAATTTAAAATCCGCCGCAAGCCGCCTTCGCGCTCGTCACGCGCCACGACCTCAGCTTTGATCTGGCATGAGCGCTCGATGAGGTGTGTCAGCTCGCCCAGGTCGAGGAGCTTTAAGCGGTCAAGCTCGCGATAGATGCGGTCGAACAAACGGCGGTCGCGGATGACGCCATACTTGATCGCTTCGCAGAGGCCGGCGCGCAGCTCGCGCCCGGGCAGCGACTGGAGCGTCAGCGGGTCAATGGCGACGAGCGCCGGCTGGTGAAAAGCGCCGATCAGGTTCTTGCCGAGCCGGTGATTCACACCCGTCTTGCCGCCGACCGAGCTGTCTATCTGCGCCAGCAAGGTCGTCGGCACCTGAGCGAAGCGAATGCCGCGCAGGTAGGTCGCGGCGACAAAGCCGCTGAGGTCGCCGACCACGCCGCCGCCCATTGCCACGATGACGTCCGAGCGCTCGATGCGCTGCTCGATCAAAAAGGTGTAGAGCGTTTCCGCCGTGCCGAGGGTTTTGAAGCGCTCGCCGTCACCGATGAGAACCTGTGGCGTCTTGAACCCTGCGCGCCGCAGGCTGCGCGCCAGGCGGCGGCCATAGAGTTGATCTACTGTCGGGTTGCTGACGACGACGGCTCGCCGCGCCCGCTCGCCGACTGCCGCGCGTAATAGATCTCCCACTTCATCCAGCAAGCCGGCGGCGACATGAATGGCGTAGCTGCGCTGCTTGAGTTTGACCCTGATCGTTGCGGTTTCCATTCGGCTTCTATTTCAATACCTCATTGAACTGATCGATCAGCGGATCGATGATAATCGGGCCGATACCGATCTGCGCGGCCATCTCGTCGGCGCTATAACGGTCGCCGGTCTCCCAAATCTCTTTCAGAAAATTTCCCGCCTGCGGCGCGGCCCACCAGCGCTGGCCGAAACGCGATTGCAGATGCTCGCGCAGCAGCAACGCCAGCGCCGTGGCGCGGACGTAGTTCGCCACGTAAAACGCATCGTCGGTGTCCGAGAGATATTCCGTCTTCGAGGTTTTAAAGCGCGTCGCCTGGCTCAGCGATTCGGCATAATCATCGGCGGCGCGCCCCAGGTCTTCACCCGCATGCAGCCGCCGCTCGTAACCGAGCTTGGTGATGATGCGCCGCGCCACCATCAGCTCGACCAGCATGAAGGCGCGAATGAAGTCGCGGTTGTCGGTGAAGCCGAGCACTTCGCCGAGCCATGCGCGATCCGTCAGCAGATGATGAAAGAGAAAGGCGTAAGATTCGCTCAAGGCGTAATCGCCGGTGTACTTGAACTCCGGGCGCAGCCCCGCTGCCGTCCAGGCGTAGTGCTGCGCGTGACCGCCTTCGTGCAGCAACGACTTGTAATCGGCCTGCCCGCCCGCCGGGCGGATGATCAGTTTAATGTCATCCGGCACGACGACCGGCACGCAACAAGCGCGTGGCATTTTGTGCGGGCGGATGGCGTTGTCCACTTCAACGTTGCGCTGCGCGTCAACATGGATGCCGAGGCCGTCCATGGTCTGGCGATAGACTTTCATCAGGCGCGACGCCGGAAAGCGCCCGTCGAAGCGCGTCAGGCGCATCAGGTGCAGGTAATCGCAACGCTCGGCCTCATCGATGTGAATCCCGAGGTGTTGCTGCAAGGCTTCGTTGAGGCGGGCGACGTAGAGCGATTCGGTGCGCGCCAGCAGCGGCGACGCGGCGCGCTCGACCGTTTCGTAATCGAGCTGCCGCAGTTGCCCAAATAGCTTTGTGTAGCTTTCATAACCAAGCGAGCGGGCGGCCTCGTGAAGCTTCATCAGGCGCTCGGCGCGCAGGTCGTTGGCCGAAGCGATGACCGACAGCCGCCGGGCGTCAAGCGCCCGCCGCATCGCCTGGTCGGGCGCTTTAGCGATGGCGACCACCGTTTCCTGAAAGGTCAGCGTGCGCCCCGCGAATTCGACGGTCGCCGATGCTTCCAGGGCGCTGACTTCTTCGGTCAACTCTTTGACGGCGTCTTCGAGGTGCTGCTCGACGGCAAAGCGCAGCAGGTGGCTGAGGGCGGCGCGGTCGGTCGCGAAATGCTCGGCGGTGTCGTCGAGCTGCCGCTGGAGCTTGGCGATGGTGTCGCGTGAGAAGAGGTCGCTGAAGCGCTCGTAGACCGGGGCCAAGTCCAGCGCGGCTTTCTGGCCGGAGCCGAACAGGTAATGCTCGCGCATCACGGCGGCGTTGAACTCGGCGTAATCGCGGCGGTACTGGTCGAGCATCGAGACCTCGGAAGTTCGGAAGGTTTGAAGATAGGGCGCAGCGCCCGGCGTGTCAAGAAGGCAGGCAGATCAAGGAGAGCATCGGCTGGACAAAAAAATAGGCGATGCGGCGTGGGAAGACCGCATCGCCTTGTGTCCGGTTACTGTCCTCACCACAGTAACCGATAATCGAGAACAGGAAGTGATGTTGCCATCACCCGTATCTCTTGCCCCGCATACGCCTGAGCAATCAAGGTGCCACGGCGGCCCGGCACTCATTCCGGTAATGATCTCCAACAAAACAGCGCAGATAGTGCTTTTTGTCGGCGCGGCGGTGGGCAGACAAACCTATGACGCGTGTAAAAAATACATATTTTGGGTGGAAATTTTTTCTTGCCTGACATCGCCGGCGTGTCGGGCCGAACAAGAATTTGCGGTTTAAATTACGTTGAGCCCGTCTGCCGGTGAATCCTCAAAGCCGCAGCGTCCTGACGGCGTTTACTGCAATCGGTGTGCAAGAAAGGCGGGCGGCGCGGTTCTCTGGTAGCGAGCCGCTCGTCTGCCGCCGTGTTATACTTCGGCTATGAAGCTGCTGCTGGCAACGACTAACCGCGGCAAGGTCAGCGAATTACGACGCATCCTGGGCCAACAGCCCATCGAGCTGGTTGGCCTCGACGCCGGGGATTCAACCGAAGAGATTGAAACTGCTCAGACCTTTGCGGAAAACGCTTTGCTCAAGGCGCGCCATTATCACAGACAAACGGGATTGCCGACAATTGCCGACGATTCGGGGCTCGAAGTCGCGGCGCTCGGCGGGCGGCCCGGCGTCGCCTCGGCGCGTTATGCAGGGCCTGGGGCATCGGACGCCGAGCGCATTCAGAAATTGCTCGGTGAGTTGAAAGACGTTCCCGCCGATGGCCGTGCCGCGCGTTTCGTTTGCGCGGCGGCGCTGGTCTGGGCGGCGGGCGAGCAGGTCTTTGAGGACGAAGCGCGCGGGCGGATTCTCGACGTGCCGCATGGCGTCGGCGGCTTCGGCTATGATCCGGTTTTTCTCTACCCGCCGCTTGGCAAGACGTTTGCCGAACTGAGCGCCGAAGAGAAGGCTGAGATCAGCCATCGCGGTCGCGCTTTTCGCCGTCTGGTCACGTGGCTTGAAGCGGCGCGCGTGCTTGACACCCCAAAGACGGGTGATAAAATGATACTTCCTACTGGTGAGTCCTCTGCTTCCTCCAGAAGAGGTGACGTATGAAACACGCTTCCAGACTCTGGGCTTTGCTTGTCGTCGGCGTCGTCTTGAGCGCCGGCGCGACGGCCCAAGCGGGCGCTGCCACGGGCTCGATACGCGGTCTTGTTCTCGACGCGCGTGGGAATCCCCTGGTCGGCGCAGCCGTGCTTGTACTGGCCGAAGACGTCAAGGCCGGCAAGGTGATCAAAAAGGCCAGCACCGATAATGAAGGCAAGTTCATCGCCGCCAACATCGTGCCGGGCCGCTACCGCGTGAAAGCCGCTGCCGACGGCTTCAAGCCGGTCGAGATCGCCACCGACGTGCGGCCCAATCAAGTCACCGTCTTCGATTCGATCTACTTGCGTCGGGTGACGACGTTGAGCGAGCAGACCAGCCTCAACACCGATTCCAAATATGCGGCGCGCGGCGCCCGCAACGTCGTCTTCCATTACGACGAATATAACCCGAACCCGACCGACGCGCGCGGCGATGACACGGTCGCGCTCACAGACCGCACGCCGGAGATGCACGGCGTCGTCAACACCTTCGCGCAGGCGAGCACCAGCGACACGGCCGAAACCATGCCGTTCTTCGGCACCAACTTCGCCATCTCCGAGCAGATCGGCAAAGATGCCAACTTCGTCCTTACCGGTCAGGCGGGCGTCGGCACCGGCGCGCCGCAAAAGCTACAAGCCCTGACGACCGCCAACGTCGGTGACCGTCACCGGTTCGCGGTGGCGCTCGGCTATGGGCGCTTCACGTTTTCGCGCCACGGCAGTGTGCCGCGACTCGGACAGTTCTCGTTGTCAGCGACCGACACCTGGCAAGTCGCCGGGCCTGTGCTGATCGTTTACGGCCTGGAATTCGCGCGCTTTTCCGAAGGCGCTTCGGGCACCAGCGTCCTGCCGCGCTTGGGGCTGGCCATTGATGCCACGCCGCGCACACGACTGTCGGCGGCGCTCGTCCCCGGCACGTCGAGCGACGTGCAATCGCGCGTCAAGCTCGAAGCCGGCGAGATCGAGTTCACCGAGCCGAAGGCGGTCGCGGTGATGAATGCGGCAAGCGGCGATCAGCAGCCGTTGATGGATCGCAGCTATCGCTTGCAGTTCGGCGCTGAACAGATTCTTTCCGATAAGTCCTCGGTCGAGATGATGGCCTTCTTCGACACGGTTTCAGGCCACGGCGTTGGCCTGCTGGCCGTCCCCAATGATGCGCAGACCCAATCGGAATTCCGCGCCGTCGAACAGGGAGGCCGTCAGCGCGGCATGCGTGTCGTCTATCACCGCCACGTCAACCGTGTGGTGGAGGCGTCGGTGGGTTATGCCTTTGGCGAGGGCCAGCAGCTCGACGAGCGCGGCATCACCGACCCGGCGCACCTGTTCCGCAACGCTGTCTTCCAGGTCGTTTCGGCGAAAGTGGATGCGAACTTCGTGACCACCGGCACGCGGGTTTCGACCGTGCTGCGGGTCGCGCCGACGCAAGCGGTCTTTGCCATTGATCCGTTCCAGGGACAGGTGGCGACTTACGACCCGAACATCAACGTGATGCTCACGCAGGATTTGCCGAGTCTCGGCTTCCTGCCCGGCCAGTGGCAGGCCATCATTGATCTGCGCAACTTGCTTGACCAGCAAGGCGCGGTCAGCGACGAGCGCCAGGAACTGGTCGCCAGCCGTTTCCACCGTCTGGTGCGCGTCGGTCTGTCGTTGAGATTTTAAGCATAAAGATTTGCCTGCCAAAGATGCAGGCATTGGTAGAGAGAGACTAAGAATCTGCTTGTCCCGTCCGTGCGCTTGTCCGCTTAGGAGCGTCTGTTTTCAGTTGTGCCTGCTACGCCGTCCCGTGCCCCCAGGGTTGGTTTCTAGTCGCCTTAGAAACCGGTTTCGCGTTGTATCCGAAAAATTGGACGCTGTTCCAAAATTATGGACTCTGATGCTGACCATACCACGGTAGGAGCTGAAAAGCCTTGATTTTTCAGGCACTGTGACCGTGGGACGGGCTGGAATAACAGTTGCGGTTTTTACCCTGATAGCCTCTTTGTGGGCGTCTGATTGCGCGTGAGGTCGAAGCGATGAAGGAGTTGCTGACAAGAATCAGGTTGATCGCCGTGCTGGCGGTTACTGCGCTGCTTGTCGCCCTCGGCGTTTTGAACCTGCGCGACCGCCTCGGCCCGAACACGGTTCCTACGGATGGCGTCACCTGGGAAGAGACTGCCAACGGCCTGCGCGTGAAAGCCGTTGACCCTGCCTCGCCGCTGACCTGGAGAGTCAAGAAAGGCGACCACCTGCGCGCCGTCTACTTTGTCAGCAAGCGCGCGCTCAACGAGCCGCCGCAGCCGCTCGAATACGAGCAGGTCAGCAGCCTCGAAGTCCTGCACCGCTACCTTGACCGCCAGGGCGTCGGCGGCGATGCGCGTTATGCCGTCGAACATAACGACCCCGTTCTGCAAAGCATCTACCGAATGGAAGGGCCGTCGCTCTTCGACGTCGACTTCCGCATCGTGGCGGCGCCGCGCTACCTTGAGCGCAGCCTCTACCTTGCCTTCATCGGCCTGGTCTATCTCGGCATCGGCCTGTTCGTGCTGTTCCGCCAGAACCGCGCCGAGTTGACTTATCACTTCTACGCCTGGTCGTTGCTCTCGTTCATCGTTTACTTCTACAGCGCGACGCTCGAATTCACGCCGCTCGACCGTCTGGTCAGCTTGCTCGACAACGCGGCGCTGGCGTTGCTGGCGCCGGTCTTTTTGCATCTCTGCGCCAACTTCCCCGCGGGCGGCAAGCTGGCGCGCCGCGCACGGCTGACGCTCGGACTGCTTTATCTGCCGGGCCTGGCGCTCGTCGCCCTGGATATCCTCTGGCACTACCAGCCGCAGGTTGGCGTCTTTGCCGGCGGCGGCTTGATCAAAGCGCGCAACCTGCTCGATAGCTTTGCCATCGGCCATCTGGCGGCCTATTTCGTCGCCGGCGGCGCGATACTGGTGCGAACCTTTGTGCGCGCCGGCAGCCCGCTGCTCAAGCAGCAACTGAAGTGGATCGTCTGGGGCATTGCGCTGGCCGGCCTGCCGTTCGCCGCGCTCTACGCCATCCCTTACATCAGTCAGTTCGAGATCACGCCGCTGATGGAGACGCTGGCCTATGGGCCGCTCATCCTGATCCCGCTGTCGTTCGGCTATTCGATTGTGCGCTACCGTCTGATGGACGTAGACGTTATTGTGCGCCGCAGCTTCGTGCATGCGATGGCGACGCTGGCCGTCGCGGCCATCTACATGGCGGTGCTGCTGGCGGTGAGCGATTTCGTCAAGTTCGTCTGGGCGACGGCGGATTTGAATTCGTGGAAGACGCGCGTCGTCGTCGTCGCCGGCATGCTGGTCGTCGCCATGCTGTTTGCGCCCATCAAGAACAAGCTGAACGAGTGGGCCGACCGCTGGTTTTACGGCGCGCGCTACACCCTGCGCACCGGCTTGCAAGATTTCGGGCGCACGCTGGCGCAGACGACGGCGCTGCCGCAACTGCTCGACTCGCTGGTGCGCCGCCTCGCAGACATGCTGAGCGTGCGCAAAGTCGCCATCTTTATCGAAGAGCCGCTCGCGCCTTCAGGCTTCCGCCTGGCGCACTCTTCGGGGATCGAAAGCGAATTGACGCTGCCCGACGACATCAAGCGCTCGCTGCGACTGTATGCCATCGGGCGCGGCTTCATCACGGCGGCGGACTTGCTCAACGGCGACAGCGACAGCGACGAAACCATCAATCACGACGAGCTGGCTTACTATGTGCCGTGCGTCGTGCGCGACCGCATGGTGGCGATCATCGGCGTGGGCCGCACGACGGCCGGCGCGATGCTGACCAGCGAAGACACAGAGCTGTTGCGGGCGCTGTCCGGGTACGTCGCCGTGGCGATTGATAACGCGCTGCTCTACCGCTCGGAGATGGAGAAGGCCGGCGAGCTTGCGCGGCTCAAAGAGTTTTCCGAGAATATCATCGAAAGTGTCAACGTCGGCATTCTCGCCGTCGACTTCGACGGCCACATCACGACCTGGAACAGCGCGCTCGAAGAGATCACCGGCATCGCCCGCGAGCGCGCCCTGCGCCGCGCCATCGCCGACGTCTTGGATCGCGACCTGATCGAAACCGTGCAGGCGGCAGTCGGCGACGCCGGCTGGACGATCCGCGAAGCCCGCCACATCTACAAGTACAACACGACGACCGAAGACGGTCGCCCGCTGACTTTGAACATTTCGATTGCGCCGTTCGAGGCGGCGCACGGCGTCGTCACCGGGGCGCTCATCGTCCTTGAGAACGTCACTGAACGGGCGCAGCTCGAAGAACAGTTGATGCAGCGCGAGAAGCTGTCGAGCATCGGCTTGCTCGCCGCGGGCGTCGCCCACGAAGTCAACACGCCGCTTGCCGGCATCTCGTCTTACACGCAGATGCTCTTGCAGCAGATCACCGAGGCCGACCCGAAGCGCAAGCTGCTTGAAAAGATTCACACGCAGACCCTGCGGGCTTCGGGGATCGTCAATAACCTGCTGAACTTCTCGCGCACCGGCGACCCGCAGTTCCGCGAGGTTGATCTCAACCGCGTCCTCGACGACACCTTGCAGCTACTTGAGCCGCAACTGCGCAACGCGCGGCTTGAGATCGTCCGTCATTACGGCGCCGAGCTGCCGGCGGCCTACGGCAACGCCTCGAAGCTGCAACAGGTCTTCATGAATCTGGCGCTGAATGCGCGCGACGCCATGCCACAGGGCGGGCGCTTGACGATCACCACCCGTGCGGTAGACACGTCGCTGGTCGTTGACTTCCGCGACACCGGCATGGGCATTGCGCCCGAGCACATCGCGCGCATCTACGACCCGTTCTTTACGACAAAAGAGGTCGGCCAGGGCACGGGGCTCGGCCTCGCGCTATCCTACGGCATTATTCAAGAGCACGGCGGGCGCATCTTCGTCGAGAGCCGCCCGAATGAAGGCGCGCACTTCACCATCAAGCTTCCCACCGCCTTCTCGCGCCAGATGCAGGCCGCGAGCGATTAAGCATCCCCCTCTATAGCCGCCGATTCAATTTACTGGCAGACGCGGGCGGCAAGTTGGTAACATTTTCTTCTATGGCAAAAAAAGGAAGTATTCTCGTCGTTGATGACGAAGAAGTCATGCGCGACGTTCTTGATAGCTTGCTGACCGCCGAAGGCTACGAAGTCGAGCTGGCGCGCAACGGCGAAGAGGGACTGGACAAGTTTCAGCAGCGCGCCTTTGATCTCGTCCTGCTCGACGTATCGATGCCCGGCATCGGCGGCTTGCGCACGCTCGAAGAGTTGTTGAAGCTCGACCCCGAAACCGTCATCGCCATGATCACGGCCTACGCGACCTTTGATACCGCCATCGCGGCGATGCAGCGCGGCGCTTTCACGGTCATCCCCAAGCCTTTCGACAATCGCGAAATCCTGCGGCTCGTCGCCGGCGGCCTGCGCCGCCGACGCAAAGACGAAGAGCGCCGCACCTTGAAGCAGGCGCTCAAGCGCAGCACCGAGCAGCGCGAGATCGTCGCCCGCAGCGACAAGATGATGGAAATCCTCGCCTTTGTCGAGCAGGTCGCGCCGGCGCGCACGACCGTCCTGGTCACCGGCGAATCCGGCACCGGCAAAGAGCTGATCGCCCGCGCCATTCACAACATGAGTCAGCGCGCCGACAAGCCATTCGTTACCGTGAATTCGGCCAACCTGCCGAGCGAGCTGCTCGAATCCGAGTTATTCGGCCACACCCGCGGCGCTTTTACCGGCGCCATCGCCGCCAAAAAGGGTTACTTTGAAGTGGCTGACGGCGGCTCGATCTTTCTCGACGAGATCGGCACGATTTCGATGGAGACGCAGGCCAAGCTGCTGCGCGTCATTCAGGAACGTGATTTCACGCCGCTCGGTGACACGACGCGTCGCCAGGTGGACGTGCGCATCATCGCCGCCACCAACGTTGACCTGCGGCAGGCGGTTGACGAAGGCTCGTTCCGCGAAGACCTCTTCTACCGTTTGAATGTCATCTCGATCAACCTGCCGCCGCTCAGGGAGCGCCGCGAAGACATCCTGCCGCTGGCGCAGCATTTCATCCGCAAGTACGCTAGCGAAAACAACCGCGAGATCACCGACCATCTCAGCCCCGACGTGCTGTCGGCGCTCGAAGCCCACACCTGGCCCGGCAACGTCCGCGAACTGGAGAACGTCATCGAGCGCGCCATCATCATCGCCCGCGCCGGCGAGCTGAAGCGCGAGGATTTGCGCGAAGAGATATTGAATCCGCAAAGGAGCGCGGCGCAGACCGGCGGCCAGCGGCTCGCGACGCAGATCGATCTGTCGCGCGGCATCTCGTTTTATGACGAAGTGAACCGCTTTCAAGTCGAGCTTATCCGCCGCGCTCTGGAAATCACCGGCGGCCATCAGTCGCGCGCCGCCAAGCTCCTGGGCATGAACACGACGACGCTCAACAGCAAGATTCGCTATTACAATATTCGGCTTTGAGGCAAGAAAGGAAAACCTAACAAATGAAATCTCCTTCACTGGAAGATAATGTCAGATTTATCCGTAGCGAGGATATTGTGATTAACCTGGTATATGTCACTGCGGTGACGCGGACGCGGAATGACGCTGGATCAATTGTCACTGAGATACGACTGTTAAACGATGAAACGCCTTACCGCTTTCCAGGTGAAGAAGGTGATAGGCTGTGGTAGTTTTTGCGGGCTTATTCCATAGACATAGCCCGTGAGGAAAGGTAGAGCGGAATGAAACGAGCACTTACCTATACGATCACCCAGGAAAACGACCTATTCATTGCTCAATGCCTCGAAGTTGACGTTGCAAGTCAGGGCGAATCTCCTGCTGAGGCAGTCGCCAATTTGCGCGAAGCCCTGGAGCTTCACTTTGAGCCGCCCGTCGCCACTACCCTGCCACAGATCGGCACGCTTGAAATTGAGGTAGATGCGGCATGAAGCCGCTTCTCTACCGGGAAGTGAAAAGAAAGCTAGAGGCCGCCGGATTCGTCGAGGCTGGGCGGAAAGGTAGCCACATTAAGTTCGCAAAGACAACGAGCGCCGGCACGCTTACAGCAATCGTTCCATGCCATCAAACGGTTGCAGCCGGTACGCTGCGCAGTATCATTCGACAGGCCGGACTGACCCAAGCAGAGTTCGAGAGACTATAAGATGCCAGATGAAACGAGCATTGAAGAGATGATTCGCGAGGCGGAGCGGAGCCTTGAGCAAATGGCTGAGGTCGCGCGCAACCTGGATAAGTTCAAAGCGGCACTGGCATCGGGGGAGCGGCTACCGCCTTCTCCAAACCTGCCAAGCTGGCCAGAGTTAAGAGAGCGAATGGACAGGTTAATAGAACCGAGGATTCAAGCCGATGGTGATCCTGAACAACCATCATAGCCGCGGCTACCAGTGGAAGGTGAATGGTGGCGAGCGCTCGCCGTTTTCAATCAGCACGATCTTGTTGTCCGCATCTCCGATCAGGTTCAACTTCTTCGCCTTCAGCTTCAGCCCCAACGAATTCGTCGCCGCATTGAACTCAAAGGACTGATCGATCAGCTTGCCGTTGATCTCGACCTTGGCCGCCGCCGTGAAGTCGCGGCCCGTGATGGTGATCGTCTTCTTCACATAAGTGACGCCGGTGATGGCCGGGACTTTTTTCATCGGCGGCGGATCAACCACCAGCGGCGCGGCCAGGTTGGCGACGACCAGCGCGAAATCCTGGTCGAGCAGGGTCTGATTGCCCGGCACGCCGTCGCCGGCAATGTTGGCGGCGCGCACCACGATGCGGAAATTTCCGGCAGCGCCTTCGGGGATCGCGCTCGCCGGGATAATCACCGACTCGACGTTGTTGGTGCGATCCGCGTCGCCGCCTTCGGTTGTCAGCGCCCCTTCAAAATGATTGCCGCGAAAGACCAGGGTGTCACCGATACGAACTTCCAGGTCGAGGTCGTTGACCAACGCCGGGCCGGCAAGCGCGCCAACGGCGTCCGTCCACGCGAGCGTCACGCGCAGCGGCTGCGAGCGGTCGGCGAGCGAGCCATTGATCTCGTAACCCTGCCCGCTATCGCTAAACAGCACCGTCTGATCTATGTACTTGCGCGCGGTCGCGTCGGTGGCGCGCGCCAGATTCAAGAGGCCATAGCCCTGACGCTCGGCAGGCAGGTTGCCGCCGGCGTTCGCGCCCGTCATGTAAGTCGCCGAGTTGATGAGAAAGGCTTTCGTCATCGCCGGCGACGGCGCGCGGCCTGTGCCCAGCAAGTTGTGTGACGTGAAATACCTTCTAACCAACGAGGCCGCGCCCGTGACGTGCGGTGCCGACAGGCTCGTGCCCGACGACCACGTATAAAACTGCTGGCCGGGCGGTTGATAGAGCGGCACGCCGGGACATAAGCCGACGCCATTGAACATCGCGGCGCGCGATGCCGCGCCATAAACATGGGTGCCGGGCGCCGCGATGTCAGGCTTCATGCGCCCGTCAGCCGTCGGCCCGCCCGACGAATAGCGCAGGATGTCGAGGGCGTTATCAGCGCCGTCAGGGCCGATTGCGCCTTGCCCATCCAGATTGCAGGAATCTGTGCCTTCGGGCCTATAGTTTTCGCTGGCGGCGACCGTGATGACGTTTTTCGCCGTCCCCGGCGAGCTGATGTGACCGCCCGCGCCGTCATTGCCCGCCGCGAAGACAAAGAGCATCTCTTGATTGCCGGGCGTCTGCGGCTGCGCGTCGCGCACCAGCGCGTCGTACTCCTGCGCCGTCGGATCGTAAGCGTTGCCGCCGTTCCCCCAGCTATTATTTGATAAGCGCGCCCCGGCCCCATAGGCGGCGGCGGCTACGGTCGTGAAGCTCAAGCGCGCCCAGACGCTGCCTGTCGTATTGAAGATGCGCGACGCGCCGATGCGCGCCATCGGGTCAACGCCTGTGCCGAGCATGTAGCCGTTGGCGTCTTCGCGGTCGCTCGCTCCCAGCCCGCCAACCACCGAAGCGACCAGTGTGCCGTGGCCACGGCGGTCGTCGCTCAATCCGTCGTTGCCATAGTTGAAGCTATAGACGACGCGGCTGTGCCCATCGGCGTCGCGGAAGTCAGGATGCACCGACAGGTCTGTGGTCGAGCCGCTATCGAGGCCCGTGTCGCACACGTCAATGGCAAAATCGGGCGGCGTGTTTAAGCCCTTCGCCGCCAGCCAGCTCATATAGCCCGGCGCCGCGGGTTGCGCGCCGTCGCCGGTCAGATTGCCGGCAATGATTTGCGCGCTGCGCTCGTCATGGGTTCTGAACGGTGCCGCCGGATTGATGAAAAGGACGCAGCTCGATTCCGCGACGTCGAGCAACTGGACGGCGGGAAGGTTGACCGTCAGCACAACGAACTTGAGGAAACGGCGCGGCGCACTGACGACGGCGGTCGCTCTGCTGATGATGCCGGCAATCGTCTGTTCAACATCCGCGCCATCGAGCAACTCGATCTCGACATTAATGCCGAGGTCGCCCAGGCCCGCAAGCATCCCGTCGCTAAGGGCCGGGTCGAGCTTATGCAAGGCCGCGAGCCGTCCCATAAAGCGCAAGGGGCGCGCATCGTCGGCCATCTCGCCGGCATCGAGCAAAGCGACGCGAGCCAGCGCCGTCGGCGTGGCGCGTATCAGGTAAGCGTAGTCCGGCACATAGCCGACGACTTCGGCGCCGGCGGCGGTCAATTGATCGATCCATCGGCCTTTGATCGGCCCGGCGAATTGCACCAGGCGCAACTCGGCGGCGGCGTGACTCTGTCCACTGAGCGCGGCGCGCGGTGCCTGACCATCTTGCGCCGAGGTGTCGAGGTCGCGCCGCGCCCGCGTATCGATAGCGCCGCGCCGCAGACGGATCATGCCGGCATCACGCGGAGCCGTTTGATCGCCGGGCCGTGTGGTCAGGTCGGCGCGCGCCGGCAATCGCAGCAGGCAAGGAAAGATCATCACGCCGGCACAGGCCAGCAGCATAAACGCCAGTCGTTGGAAAATTGATAAGCGCATCGGAGCCATTGCCGCTCGCTCTTAGCGAATCATGAGCGGCAAACGATTATAGCCAGCCGCCGCCTGCTTTTGCCACCCTTACCGGTTGTCGTTTATGATTAGAACACGGCATCACTGATCGGACTCCCGGTTTTCTATCAGCAGTTCGTCCTTAAGGAGGGAAACGATGAAGAGGGTTTCTTTGAGGTTGATATTACTTTCACTGGCGGCGGCGATGCTGATGAGCAGCCTGCCGTCATTCACCACGGGAGCAACAACGGTGCAGCTTGAGCCGCAGCGGCCAGTCGTTCGGCGGCCAGCCGCGCGGCGGCGCGCGCCGCGCGCCGCGCCGGTTGTTCCCATCGGCACCAACCTGCGCGTCCGGCTCAACGACGACCTGTCGAGCAAAGACTCGCGCGTCGGCGACCGCTTCACGGCGGCGGTCGTCAACCCCTCGCGCTATGAGGGAGCAACGCTGCGCGGCCACATCCGCAGCATTCGCAAGAGTGGCACCGTCCAGGGGCGCACGACCATGACCCTGGCTTTCGATTCCATAGACCTGCGCGAAGCGCGCGGCGGCGCGCTCCACGGACAGGTGGTGCGGATTTATGATGCCGACTCGGATTCGAGCAAGGTGGACGAAGAAGGCCGCGTGCAATCCGGCAGCCGTGGCAAGCAGGCGATCAAGCGCGGCGGCATCGGCGCGGTGGCGGGCGCGATCATTGGCGGCATTGCCGGCGGCGGCAAAGGCGCGGCCATCGGTCTGATCGTCGGCGGCGCGGGGGGCGCCGGCTCGCTGGCCGTGCAGGGCAGCAAGGAATTGAAGCTCGAACGCGGCACAGAGATGCTCGTCCGCATTACGCGCTAGAGCGGTATTCAATTGGGTGTGGCGCAATCTGTTAGATTGCGCATTGGCTCGCGCAATCTAACAGATTGCGCCAC
Source organism: Blastocatellia bacterium (assembly GCA_035275065.1). Classification (NCBI taxonomy): domain Bacteria; kingdom Pseudomonadati; phylum Acidobacteriota; class Blastocatellia; species Blastocatellia bacterium. Next base: position 44,778 of record DATENM010000082.1, on the reverse strand, counting down.
ATGGCAAACTCAATCGAAAACGGCTTCAGGTTAGCGGCGCACTTTAATATAGGCAGTCAGCGGCAGGGTCGGCAGCTCGGCGTTGTCGGTGACGACGCGCAGCGGCTCACTGAAAGTGCCTTCGGTCTGGGTCGGCAGGTTTTCGAAGACCACTTTATACTGCTTGCCCGGCTCGACGGTTTCGAGCCGCGCGTTGACCACTTTGCCACCGCCTTCGATGCGCTGGAGGTTGAGCGGGCCACGCTCGACGGTGATGACGAATTCGCCGGATGAGGTCTTGCCGGGCGCGACCATAAATCCCGAATCCATATCGGGACCGACGAAGACCGGGCCGACGTGCTTGCCGGCGCGCAACTCGATGCCCTTGACCGGGCCGCCGTTGCCGCTGGTCAGCACGTTGGCTGTGATCGTCAGGTTGATGGTCGAGTGCTGCAAGTCATTGGTATACAGGATGGCTGACTTAGTGAACTTGCCGCCGGGCTGCGAGGCGGTGCTGACTTCGACGCGCGCCCGCCCTTCCTTGCCCGGCGCGATCAGCCGATCAACCGACAGGACTTCACAGCCGCAGGTGCCGACGAAATCCTTAATCAACAGGTCGGCGTTGCCTTCGTTGCGAATGACGAAGAGGTTGCTGACGGTTTCGCCTTTGTAGACGTCTCCGAAGGCGTAAGAGGTGAACGGCACGATGGCGCGCGGCGCTGCCGCTTCCTGAGCCTGTGCCGCCATCGCGATGCCGCAGAGGGCGAGCGTCGCTAAGAGCATTCGTTTAATCGTTGTTGACATCTTGAACTGTTCCGATTGAGCCGCGCCTGCTTTTTCCTTTCGGGCCAGAGAAAAGGTTAATCCAACAGCGCCCCTGGGCGCAAACCGCAAACCGGCGCAAGAAGTCGCCGGCGCGGGGTTCCCTACATAGCGGCGCCTTCGCTTGAAGAAAGCCGGGGGCGCTGTTAAGGTTCATTCAGCGTTGAACAGAGGGTGAAATTCATGTTGAAGCGATCATTCGCACAGTGCCTGACGCCGGTTTTGCGGGTTGCCCTGGCGTCTTTGTTTCTTGCCGTGACCTGCGCCGCGCAGATTGAGTTCAGCAAGCCGAAGACCGCCAAGCCGCTGCCGAACCCTTCGGTGATGAGCGCCACCCGCGACGAAGCGGTGACGGTCATCAAGCAGATGCTCGAAACCCGCGAGATTCCCCTCGACAAAGAAGACTGCAACGCCACGACCGGCGAATGCACGCTGATTAGCAAGCCGGTGATCTTTATCAAAGGCATTCCCGCCAAGAGCCAGCTGCAACACTTCTCAGAGCTTTCAATCCGCGACGTGCGCAACTGGAGCCGCGGCCGTTATGTGCTGCGCTTTCAGGTGACGCCGGCGACGCCGCGCACGGCGCAGGTCGGCGCTTATGCCCGCTTCGACGGCCTCACGGATGGCGCCGCCGGCCAGGAGTGGGTGCAACTGGCGTCACGCGGCGAGCTCGAAGACATGATGCTGCGCTGCATTCAGGATCGCATCGGCGGCGGCGACTGCAAGGACATTTTTCATTAGTCTTGGGCCGCCCTTGCCGCACCAGTCGGTTGTGACTTTTCGTTCCGGCCTTGTGTTTTTGTGTGACACTCCTTCCAAAAAACTGTCCGTCCGGCCCGCAACCACAACCTTAGTGAGCTAGCCGGAACAGCCATTAAATTGTCTTAAACAGCCAGCCCCACATGCCTTGCCTACCCGTTCAGGCCAGCTCATCGGCGCGCTGCTGCAAGTGACGGCGCTCGCCTTGCCTCGGCTCAACTCTGGCCCGCTCGCATCCCCCGCATTGGTATGCCTGTTGCCTTCAGAGGGGCACCGTAGCCAGGCGAATGAGCATTTTCAGGTCGCGACGTGGCTCGCGTGTGGTGTTGGAGAATCAGCAGGCCGGCCTACAGTGATGGGGACGCCCTCTCCCCGATCCCGGCTGAACAGGAGAGGATATGTCAGAGGCAAAGACGACCATGCCGGGACGCGAGAGCGAAGCCGGTCGCACGCTGATCGAGATGGCCGTCGTGTTCATGATGATCGGTGTCGTGCTCGGGTTCACCATCCCTGTGGTTGCTAACTCGATCCGCGCTTATAACCTGCGCAACACCGCCGAGCGACTGGCCGAGCGGCTGGCCGCCGGGCGGGCGCTGGCCATGTCGAAAAACAAGAACGTCACCATCTCCTTCACCTCGGCGGGCCAGTACGGCTACGACTTCTCGCCTGCGGGCGCGCCCGATGGCACCCCCGACAGCAGCGACCCGAATGATCCGTCACAGTCTTATTATGTCGAGACCTTGCCGAGCGGGATGAGCGGCTCGGTCACCAACGGCGGCGTGACGTTAACCAATGGCAAGGGCATTACCTACACCTCGCGCGGCGAGCTGCCCATCGGCGCGTCGCAAGTTGATATTGTGCTGACGAGCGCCTCGAAGACCGCAACCGTCAGCGTCAACCTGCGCGGTCAAGTTTGGGTTCACTAAGACAGGATGCGATTCGAGATGGTTGGAAAAACTGAAAAAAGCGCGGCCACCAAGCGCCACGGCGAGCGTGGATTTTCGCTGATCGAGATGATGATCGCCGCGACGGTCATCACCGTCGGCCTGGTGGCGGTGGCCGGCGTCAGCATCTACGTTTCGCGCACCAACTCCGCCTCGAACACCATGAGCATATTGGCCACGGCGGCGCAGGATCAGGCGGACACGCTGCGCAACCTGAGCTGGGATGCGCTCAACGAGGCGGCGGCGTTAACCGTTGGCGGGAATCTGACCTACAGTTCCGCAGACACCAGCCACCGCACACAACTGGCCGGCACGCCGGTCGGTGATTTGAACATCAGTTGGAAAGTCGGGACGGGGCCGGGCACGACCGGCGACTTGCGCACGGTGACCATCCATGTGGTTCAGGTCAATCCGCCGACGCAGTACGCCAACGGCGTCACCGTATCCCTGCTGATTTCCAAGAGCTGAAGCTATGATGCGTGTAAAAACGAACGAAAACGGGTTTTCTCTGCTTGAGGTCACCTTCGCCCTGACGGTGGTCACGGTAATTCTGGGGATCGCCTTCGGGGTGCTGAACCGCTTCCAGACGAATTACCGCTACGAGCTTGGCTACGTTGACGCGCAGCGCAACGGACGGTTTGCCATCGCCCGGCTGAGCGAGATCATTCGCAGCGCCGGCACCAACCCGACCGGCAAGACGGCGGTCAACTGGCTGACCTTCGTCGATTTCGGCGGCGGCAATTCGAGTTCGACGCTGACCCTGAAAAGCGACCTCGATGGCGATGGCGCGACCACCTCGACGCTGACGTCGAACTCTGATGTGATCATCGCTTCCGAGAACGTGACCCTGCGGTTGAACACCAGCACGAACACGATTGAGATGGTGGATAACAATCTGCCGACAGATTCGACCCGGCGCGTAGTGCCAATCGCCGAAAACATTCGTAGCGTCACCTTCACCGACCCGGACGGCACGCGCCGCCAACTGGACGTCATCCTGGCGGCGATACCCAACGGCATCCCGACTTCTGATCCACGCTGTTGTTATCGTCTGCCGCGAGCCGACAATTCCATCAATCAGATGATCGTGCAAAATCGCCGAGTCGTTCCGTCACTTTGACAGCGCATTCCCTCTTCCTCTACCACGGTTGGGGAAGTTGACCGTCAATTTTTGACGGCGGTGATTGAAACTAAAAGTGGCACCGCGCTTGCAGTTAGGTTGAGCGAACGCCAGCAATCCTCAAATGCCCTCATAGGATTGCGCGGAACCGAAGTAACCGGCTGCTCCCGAGAAGCGCCTATGAAGGAGAGCAACGTGGTCACCCACAACCAACGATCCGCACGCGGATTTACGCTGATGGAAGCGACCATCGCCGTCTTCATCGTCGGAGTCATCGCGGCGTTTGCGACGCCGAAAATCATGAACGCCATGCGCCAGTATCGTGTCAGCATGGCGGCCCGGCAGATGTCCGACCTGATTCAGCGCGCCAAGGTCGAGGCGGTCAGCCAGAACCGCAACGTTACCCTGCGCATCGATACGGCGAACAATCGCGCCGGCCTGGTCATCCGCGATGCCGCCGGCGCCGAAGTCGGCGTGCAGTACGTGCCTTTGCCGCAGGGCGTGCGCTTCGTACTGCCGTCGGGGACGGTGCCCGCGCCGATGACCGGCGCGCCGACCTCTGCGAGCGTCTCGTTCCCGGCGCAGTCCGGGTCAACGACGATCTTCGAGCAGGACTTCAATTCGCGTGGCTTCCCGGCGGTCACTACCGGGACCATCAACGCCATTTATATCGGCAGCTATAACCGGAGCTACTCGGCGGTGACCCTCAACAGTGTCGGCGGCATCCGCACCTGGTCGTGGAGCGGCAGCCAGTGGCTCAATACCCGCACCGGCGCGACCGGCGGCTAGAAGGAAATTGTATGAACAATCGGGTGAGGAAGAATTTAATGCAAGCTCAGGAAAGCACTGAAGCGGGCTTTACCGTTCTCGAAGTGGCGATGGCTTCAGTGATCACGATGGTCAGCCTGTCGTTTCTCGCCGGCCTGTTCACGCTCGGCATCGCCCAGAATCGCATGGTCAAACAGTACACCACGACGACGGCGCTGGCGCAGCAAAAGCTCGAAGAGCTGAACGCCATCGAGCGCGGCGACACGCGGCTGACGGTCGGCGGCGGCTTGAACGTCACCGGCGACCCGGCGGCCACTAACTATAACGACACGGTCTATGTTGATCCGGCCACCGGCACCGTCACCAGCAACATCCCGCAAGGGGCGACGCCCATCTACGACCGCTACTGGAAGATCGAAGCCGACCCGCAGTTGACGACCACCTTCATCATGAGCGTGCGGGTCGTCGCGCGCCAGCCCAGCGTCGGGCGCACTGCCGAAGAGACAACGCTGACGACGGCGCGCGGCTGGTGAGGAGACAGATTATGAAACACTCGAATCAACGCGGCTTCTCTCTGCTCGAACTGATGATCGGCGCGATGCTGACGGTCGGTCTGCTGGGCGCCATCTTCGCGCTGGTCAACCGCCACCAGCAAGTCTTTATGAGCGAAACCGGCACCACCGACATGAACGAGAACATGCGCACGGCGGTCGATCTGATGACGCGTGACGTGCAGTCCGCGGGCATGGGCCTGCCGCGCGTCAACGGCAGCTTCGCGGCGATTTACTATATCAACGGCGCCAGCAGCGGGCCTGATTCAATGATGATCATCAACGGCGACCCATACGCGCCCGACGCCGACGTCAACAGCGTTGACATCATCTTGAACAAGGCTTACTGCGTGCTGCCGTCCGAGGTCAAAGTGAATGGCTCGGCCTTGACTTACGTCGGCAAGGGCAACGCCACGACCAACATCTATCAGAGCTACGCCAACGCGGCGCGGCAGTACATCGTTTATGACGACAGCCAGGCGCGGATCTTCAAGCTGTCGGCGAACGCCACCATTGATGGCAGCGGCCAGCTCGTCCTCTCCTACGATTCGACATCGGTATCGACGCCGGCCAGCACCTTCGGCTCGCCCGTCGATACGAGCCTGCCGGACTTTCCCAACGCCAAGGTTTGTATGCTCAGCAGCATGATCGCCTACCGACTGAACACGACGACACACGAGCTAGAGCGCACAGAAGACTTGCAGAACTGGTACGCGGTGGCGCGCGGCATCCTCGACTTGCAGATTCAATACCTGACGATCTCGCAACCGAACCTGACGCCGCCCGATGCCGGCACCTGGAGCGACACGCCAGCGACGCGGCGCAACATCCGCGCCGTGCAGATCAAGATCGTTGCCGAGACCCCCGACCTGCTCCCCTCGAGCAAGAATTATCGCAAGAGCGTGCAGCAGTTCCAGGTGACCCCGCGTAACTTTAACCTCTTAAACAACAGCAGCCTGAGCGCGAACACGGAAGCGACATGGAGTTTCTAGGGAGGGAGTTATGATGTCACGACGACAAGGTGAACGACACACGGAGCGCGGCATGGCGCTGGTGGCGGCGCTGCTGGCGACGACGATGCTGCTGGCTTTAGGCATGGCCATCGTCTTTTCGGCGACCACCGATTCGGTGACCACCAAATCATCGCGCCTCAGCGAGCAAGCCTTCTTTGCCGCCGACGCCGGCATCGATGTCGCCCGCCGGGCGCTGGTCAAAGCGTTTCAGGATCGGCTCACGCTATTGCAGACCCACATGGCCGCCTCGCCGCCCACCGAATCGCCTTACCGCAACAACGCGCCGGCGCAGACCGGCCAGTTCCCGGACGTGCAACTGTTGCCCGACCCGGATTCGACCGACGGGCAGGCTTCGCAGTTCTACCGCGATGTGTTGACGAACGCAACGAACCTCTGCAACCTCGCGGCCCGCAATCAGCGGATGACGGCGCTCAACGACACAGGCTTCAGCGTCACCTTCGCGCCGCTCAGCGGCACCGTGTCGCTGGTGACAAACAGCGCCACCCAGGCCACCCAGGTCATGGTGTTTCGCTACAACATCACCGTCACCGGGCAGACCGGCGGCGGCGGCACGGCGACGGTCAACGAGGTCGGACGGTTGTCGACCAACATCGTGCTCACGGCCGCAGGCGCGGCGGCAAGGCGCGACTTCAGCTTTTCCGGCTTCGGCGCTTTCTTCGACAATGGCGACACGCAGGCGCTTGCGCCGCTGGCCTCCGGGACCTTCAGCGGGCCTGTGCATACCAACACGCACTTCGCTTTCCTATCGTCGCGGCAGGTGTCGTTTCGCAATCTGGTGACCCAGGTTGACGACAGGATTCGTTACGACGACATCAGCACAACCAACCCGAACCATGCGATCCCGACCGCCGACATCACCGGCATAGATATTAGTAGCGAAGGCTACCAACGTACCAACACCGTGCCGCTTCCTGACAACAACTTTTCGCAGGAATACGCGGTGATCAATTCGTCGGGGCTGGTTGACATCGGCTCGGACGGACTGCCGGTTGACAAGCCCGCGGTGATGCCGGTCGATAGCCACGGCAACCCGGTGACGGTCTTCGATTCGCAAGGCCGTGTCACGGCTGCCGCCCTTGCGCTCAACTTGCGCACGGGCACCGGCGCGACGCCGACCGTCAGCAGCGGCACACTCGCCAATGGCATCTACATCTCGACCTCGGATTGGAGCACCGTCAACGGGTCGGGCATCTACGTCAAGGGCGACGCCGACGACATCCAGCTCTACGCCGACACCAACGGCGACCAGGTTTACGTCGTCAAGCAGGGTTCGACGACGACGACGGTGCGCACCAGCTACACCAACAATACGACGACCGTGTCGCAGGGCAGCAGCACAAAGACCCTCACCGGCGTCTTCAAGGATAAGGCCGACCCGCTGAACATCAAGAACGGCGCGATGCTGTTTGTGGACGGGAGCATCAAGAGCTTGCGCGGCGGCAAGGACAGTTCGGGCACCAAGCCGGCGATCTCCTCGGCGACGCGGATGACCATCGCCGCACAACGAAACATCTACGTTGAGGGCGATCTGAAGTACGCCAACCCGGTCGCCAACTCTGATGGCACGCCGGTGTCGAACATCGGCTCGATCAACAACGTGCTGGGCATCTTCACCAACAACGGCAACGTCTACCTGTCGCCCAATTCGAGCTACGTCGGCGGCTCGGGCCTCAGCCTGGAGATGAATGCCGCGGTCGTCGCCTTCAACACCAAAACCAGCGACGACGGCGGCGCCATTGAAGGATCGATTACTTACGATTCCGCTAACACCGCCCCCGGCAGCACCGACCGCTGGCGGCTGGTCGGCAGCCGCGTGCAGTCAAAGATCAACAGCATCGGCTACACCTATCGCGACATCTACTTCGACACGCGCTTTTCGGGCGGTCATTTCGCGCCGCCGTTCTTTCCCGGCACCAATTATGAGTACGCGCCGCCGGTGGCGACGACGCTGACGATCAACTCGGTCGCCACGCCGGCAGCGACCGCCATGTCGTGGTTCCGCGACAACAATTGATTTGCGGCGCGCTTCCCAATTTGTCTGTCGCTGACCGAGGCGGCCCGCTTGCAAGCGGGCCGCCTGCTTTTTTATCGCCTTGCCGCGCGCCGACCCGCGAGAGTAACATCAGAGTCATTCGATCCCGGCGGGCGGGCCGCCATTCAGGTTGCAGTGGAATCCATGCAAACCCTGGGAGTCGCGTGAGAGGAGAATCGATGTTTATGAATATCAAGGCAATGCGCCGGCTAATCGGCTCAGCGGTAATCTTGCTTACACTGGCGGCGCTGGCCGGCGCGCAGGACGCCGGTCAGGTGCTGCGTTTGTCGGTCGGCTTCAACTCGTTGAAGAACACGCTGACCGCGCAGAACAAGTTGAGCGGCGACCAGCTCGCCGAAGTCGAGCGGCTCGGCGAGCAGGCGAAACAGGCCAATGCCGCGGGCCGTTATGGCGAAGCGCTCAAGCATATGTATCACGGCATCGCCTTGATGCGCGGCCAGGCGTGGACGCCGCAGCGGGCGCTTGCCGGGGCGCTCACCTTGAAGGTGGATCGCGCCATGCTTGAACCGGGCGAACCATTCACCGTGCGCATCGGACAAATCTACGCGCTCGACGAAGCGCTTGCCGGCAAGCTCAGCGGCACCGTCGCGCTGCTGCCGATGAAGGCCGAAGACCGGCTGAAAGAGTGGAATACCATCGATAACGTCGAAGCGGACTTCACGCGGCAACCGCTTGAGGCGAAGATTCTCGCGCCCGAAGTCGAGGCCGGCAATTATCGTTTGTCGCTCAAGCTGCAAACGGCGGGCGGCGAGCCGATTGTCAAAACGATCACGGTTCACGTCGAGCGCGGGCTGGCTGCACAGGTGACGGCGCTCAAACAGCGCGCCGCGAAACTCGAATCTGATCTGACGGCCAAGAAGCGCACGGCTTTGCTCGCGGCCTTGCCGTCGGTGCGCTATCGCCTGTCGCTCTATGATCTGGCAAGCGCCAGCGAGATCAATTTCGAGCGCCTCGATTTTCAAGGCGAGCTGAAAGAGACCACGGCGATGCTCGACGCGCTCGCCGCAGGCCGTGACCCGTTCAGCGGGCGCAAAGGCGATTTCCGCAAAGCCTATCTCTCGAAAGCCGACAACAGCTATCAGCCGTATCGCCTCTTCGTGCCTTCGAGCTACGACGGCTCGAAGCCGTTCCCGCTGGTGATTGCATTGCACGGCATGGGCGGCGACGAAAACAGCTACTTTGACTATTACGCCAACGGCTTGTTTAAGGAAGAGGCCGAGCGTCATGGCTATCTGGTCGCCTGCCCGAAGGGGCGCAACCCGGCTTCAATGTATATCGGCGATGCCGAGCGCGACGTGCTGGACGTGATGACAGAGATGATGCGCGCGTACCGCATTGACCCCGACCGCGTTTACCTGACAGGCCATTCGATGGGCGGCTTCGGCACGCTCTCGATTGCGATGAATCATCCTGAGCTGTTTGCCGCCATCGCCCCGGTCGCCGGTGGCGTCGTCAGTCCGGCAGGCTTGCCGAAGATCGCCCGCATTCCGCAACTGCTCGTCCACGGCGACGCCGACCGCACTGTGCCGGTCGAGCGCTCGCGCACCATCGTCGCCGCGGGCAAGAAGCTGGGCGCCGAGATCAAATACATCGAAGTCCCCGGCGGCGATCACGGCAGCGTCGTCGCGCCGCACTTCAAAGATGTCTTCGACTGGTTCGACGCGCACAAGCGAAAAGCGACCGAAGCCGCCGCCGCCGCGGGCGCCAAGAGCAACTGAATAACCGATCCTTGTTGCGGCATGCGGAGAGGCATATCCGACATCCGTGCCGCAAGGCTCTGGGCCTGTGCGATCTGCGCTTCTCAACCCGCGGAGACGTCCGGCATCTGCAATCCGATCTAGTAGTAATCGTTCCCCTGGCCGAAGTGCCAGATGGGCGTATCGTTCGCCTCTGCATGATTATCCAGGGCATTCTCGGCTGCGGGTTTAGCACTCACGGCTGCCCCAAAGGGCAATAGCTTGAATTCCAGCGCGGTGTCGAGTGTTTCGTTCGCCAACATAAGTACCTCCATAGAGCTTCGTCCGTTCACTATCAGTGCAAGCTCGTCTCAGTAAAAGATAAGAGCGGGCTACCCCTATGCGACGAGGAAAGGATCATCGTCCTTGTAGCGGTTCTCAATTGCCTCTGTCCATAGTACAACTGCATAGTGTGGGACCTTAGCCTCCTCCGCTCTCGGGCTAAATGCAGATGAAGGTCGCTAGGGCTGATCCCTTAGCCACTGTTCGACCAGCTGGGCGTTGCCGCTGGTGACGCGAAGAAATGAGAACGACTTCAGGAAATCCAAGTTGGTGATTTCGGCTGCTTGCGCTTCTACAATCGCGTCCTTTTGTTCCGACCGAGTCGCGCTGCCATTTTTCAGGCTGACTTGTGCAAATCGAATTGACTCTTCAACCTTCATTGCTTGATTCCTCCTTCCAGCATCCTGGCTGGGTTTAGCTGGTCTTAATCTTACGCTCTTTTGAGAATAAGAAAATCCCCCCGAAAATGGCCGGAGGACAAAATGACCTCGCTGGAGAAAAGAAGCCAAAAGGGGCTAAATCCTGAAATTCGCTCCGCCCGCATCTCTTGATAGGCTGACCGCAGGTTCAGTATAATGCGTCCGCGTCAAGGGTTCGAATGTCTTATCTGATCCGAGGCGTAATCAGTTTATTAGAGTGTGACATTGCAACTAGTGAGTCTCTAATTCTTTCCTTCATCCGCACTTTTTCGGTCTCAAGTACCTCGCAAGGAGGTCGTTGCAGAAAAAGTAAAGATCGGGCTGACCGCTTAACCAGAGCGGCGGTTCAGGGGTTCGCAGTGCCCGCCAAGATCATCGGACTGGAGGGAATCTTATGCGTCGTAAAATTGGCTCACTATTTACAGAGCAGCTCGCAGAGAAGGTGTGTAATCTCGAGTACGCTTTGCAAACCCTGAAAATTGACGAAGCCAGGGTCATATTGGATGACTTCAGGCAAGAAATCGAAGGGGAATCTAGATTTCTTTCCCGTCTGAAGGAGTACGCCCACCGTGTGCTTATATGCTTCGCCTTCGCCACGGACTTCGAAGAGTCATATCGGTCTCTGCTCAAAGAACTGGCGGCGTTTTGTCTCAAGGAGCTTTCAGTCGAAACTCCCCTGATTGACGTGGCGCGGAACGAAATCGCCAATGCCCTGATCGAACTCTACGAGGGCCGGTATGACAACGCCGCGGCCAAGCTTAGAAATGCCTTGCCGGTCGTTGATCGGACGGACGCCAATTTGAAGAGCACGGTTCGCTATTACCTGGCTAGGTGTTATTGGCCGAAACGCGACTATGACAACGGCCTGGAGCTTCTTCGAGAGGCCAAGCAGCTTGACCTGCAAATCAAAGGATCGAAAAGGCTGGCCCTTATCGAAACACTCGAAAGCTACTTGCTCTTCCTCAAGGATGACATTCAACGAGGAAGCGAGAGACTGGCACACGCAAGAGGCATCCTGGAAGAAACGACCGACAGAATTAATCTCGCCATCGTCCGGTCTTTTCAAGGGCAGTTCTGCCGGCGCGCCGGTGACTATGACGGAGCAATCGAGCATTTTGAAGTGGCGGATCGTATCTTTCGCGACAACGACGCCCCCGATCACCGCAAGCGCGCCCGCTGTTTAATGAACAATGCCGTCGTCCACCGCCTCAAGGCTTTAAACACGACCGGCAAAGAGGCCCGGGGCTACCTCAAGAAAGCTGAGAATTATCTGGAGCTGGCCAAGCAAATCTACGACATCTGTCCGGAGCGCTTCCACAGGAATTTGAGTAAATACTCTTACATCTGCGCCTTGATCCATCTGGACTATGCAGACATTCCAAAGGGGCGACAGGCGGCAAGGCAAGCCTACAGCTTGGCTAAAAGGAATAACGACAAGATTGCTATGGCGAGGGCCAGGGTCGCCCAGTGTATGATCGAGCTAGAGAAAGAGTCGCGGTCAGATGAGTCAGCAAAGGATGCAAGGCGTGCATACAAATATGCGCTGGACGCCCTCAACTACTCAGAGCAGACGCAATACCGTCGCATTCAGGCCAGGGCGCATATCTGGTTGGGGAAGTCTTTAATATTACCGCCGTTCAACAACCCGCAGAAGGCAGAGGAGCATTGGAAGATAGCGGATGACACCCTGGCTTCTGAGCACAAAGACTACCTGCGGGACGAGCTAGACACCCTCTGGGATGAAATAGATAGATTTGATGGTCCCGTCGCCGCCGAAGAGCCTGGCCGCGAGATCGATGCCCTTTTACGCACAGAGTTGAAGGGATATTCGTTAGCTAAGATGATTCAGGAGCTGGTGCTTGCGGTGATGAGAAATAACGAAGGCAAATCCCAGAAGGAAATCGCTAGGATTTTAGGGATCACACCGAAGCGACTCAGGAGAATCTTAGCGATTATCCGGTGAAAGTGCGTATCCGTGAGCCTCCACTAAGTAACGAGACGATTCTCCCAGGTTTGCTTGACCTCTCGCCAATCTCTGACCTCCCTTGTAAAGGATAAAGGTCACTTTATCCATTTAAGTCCTTAAAGGTCGAATGGGCATTTCCGCCGCGACCGGCATCTTGAAGAAAGAGCCGGAATGAGAAATGATAGGGTTGTCACAAGTACTACCTGCTCGGCACATTGAGGAGTGGTAAGACTTACCAATGACCTTCAGCGGGCGCTGAATTCGTGCGGTGGAACGATCACGGCAAGGGCTTGACAGTGGGCTTCCATTTCGAGGCGGATAGCCCACTGCCAGCCTTTCTATCACTGAGACCAGGGGTCCCGGTGTCTTCAACGGCCATTGCCGTGAAGCAATGAAGATTAGCACAGCTAGTGATGATCTTCAATCGGGCCTCCTGCTGTGTAAGGAGGTTGCAATGAGATTGGATGTTGGAAACTTGCTGGAACGCGCAGGCTTGGCCCTTTTGATGTTTGGGCCGGGCCTCTTACTGGTCAACGCGACGCAAAGCGGCTTGGCCTTTCTTGTTGGCTTAATGTTGCAATACACCGCCGGCACAATCGGGGGCCTGTTGCTCTATAAACACAGATCCCCCACGGAGAATGACCGCGGCAGCAACCGTCACAGCGGCCCCAACAGCGGACAGGCGGCGCCATTTCAAAAGGCCGCCTGAGCAGAAGACCGCCGATTATTCACGAGCCGGGATTGACAGGCGCGGCATGAGAAAAGGCACCAAGCCGCGTCCTGTCAATTCCCGTTGTGTCTCTTTACAGCCATCAGCGTTATGCGGCTTTCACTACCACTCCTTCCCAAATACGGGCATCTGACTCGCAAATCCGAATTTTATTGAATAGTCATTAGCGCGGCGAAAATCTCGATGCCGTCCCAGAGATTCTGTAATCTTAAATTCTCGTTCGAGCTGTGCTGGTTGTTGTCGTGGTTGACCGTCGGCACACCGATCTGCGGCGCGTGCGTCACATCTTCAAAGACATAAAGCGGCACGCTGCCGCCGAGCGTCGGCGCCAGCACCGGCCTCTGCCCCAGCGCCCGCTCGACCGTCTGAATGATTCGCTGCGCGATGGGCAGATTCATCGGCGTGCGCACGGCGCGGTAGCCGTCCGCCGTCGTCACCCGCGCAATCAGCGGATGCTGGAGCCGCGTCGCTTGATCGGGCTCGGTTTCGACGACGAAGTAGCCCTGCTTTCTGATGTGCGCCATCAACCGCTCGACCTGCCGGCGCGGGTCAACGCCTTTCACCAGTCGCATGTCTACGGTTGCGGTCGCTTCGGCGGGGATCACCGTGCGGGCGTTGCGGCCTACGTCTTCGCTGCGCAAGCCGTCAACGTTGAGCGACGGCTCGTTGATCAACTCGGCGAGCTGGCGGCCCGCGCCTTCGCTTTCGGCAAGGCCAAGCTCGCGCATCAACTCGGCGTCGGTCGCCGGCATCTCCGCAAGCGCCCGCTTCTCTTCCGCGCCGAGCGGCGCCACGTCGTCATAAAAGCCGGCGACCAGCACGCGCCCGCTGTCGTCTTTCATTGACGCCAGCAGTTTCGCCAGGCGCATCGCAGGGTTCGGCGACCAGTTGCCATAGTGGCCGCTATGCAAAGCGCGGTTCGCGCCATAAATGGTGATGGTTGCGCTGACGATGCCGCGCGCTCCGAAGTAGAGCAGCGGCTTGCGCGTCTGATGTACAGGGCCGTCGGCACATAGCCACACGTCGGCTCCGAGCAGCGCCGCGTTGCGCGTGACGATGTCCGCGAGGTTCGGCGAGCCGGCTTCCTCTTCGCCATCGAAAAAGAATTTGAGATTCACCGAAGGCTGCCGATTCGCCGCTTTCAAGGCATCGAGCGCCGCCAGCATCGCCATGATCGGCGCTTTGTCGTCGGACGCCGAGCGCGCATAGAGTCGCCATTCGGGATTGTAGCTTTCACCACGCTTGCGAAACGGGATGACCTGGCCGTTGGCTTCAATCGCTTGATCACGCAAGGTCGGCGTAAAAGGCGGAGTGGCCCAGCGGGCGGGGTCAACCGGCTGGCCGTCGTAGTGCGCGTAAATCGCCACCGTGCGAGTCGCGCCCGGCGTCTTAATCTCGCCGAAGACGGCGGGCGGGCCGTTGCCTTCGAGCAAGCGCGCTGTGATGCCGCGCCGCTGCATCATCTCAAGCAGGCGGGCGGCGTTGCGGCGGATGTTTGCCGTATCCGCGGCGACGTTCGGCAGCCGGAGCAGCTCGGCGAACTCGTCAATGATCTCGGCTTCGTGCGCCTGCCGGTAGGCACGAACGCTACGGTCTTGCGCCTCGACGCGCCACCACGAATGCGTGACCATCAGCGTCACAACAATCAAAGCCGCGAGTGCGACTCGCTTCATAGGCACCTCCGCGAAGGCAGAGTGTAGGCGTCGAGCTAATCTCCGGGCGCCGGTTCGGGTGCGGCATCTAGTGAGCGGCGACGGCTGCCCGACAGCTTCTCGACGACGTAGAAAGTCGCCGGGATCAAAAAGATGGCGATGATCGTCGCCGCCAGCATGCCGACGATGACCACTGTGCCGAGAATGCGCCGCCCCGCCGCGCCCGACCCCGCCGCAAACCATAACGGCAAACAGCCAAGGATGAAAGCGAACGACGTCATCAGGATGGGCCGCAATCGCAGCTTGGCGCCTTCTAACGCCGCGTCTACCAGGTCGCGACCCTTCTCGAATTCGGCCTTGGCGAACTCGACGATCAAGATGGCGTTCTTGGCCGACAAGCCGATCAGCACGATCAGACCGATCTGCGCGTAAACATCAAGGTCATAGCCGCGCAGCAGCAAGCCGATGAAGGCTCCGAAGACCGCAATCGGCACCGTCAGCAGCACCGACAGCGGCAGCGACCAGCTCTCGTACAGCGCCGCGAGAATCAGGAAGACGAAGATCAGCGACAGCGCAAAGCCGGTGATCGCCGCGCCCGATGCCTTCTTCTCCTGATAGGAGAGGTCTGCCCAGTCGTAGCCCATCTCTGGCGGCAGGACTTCTTTCGCCACCTGTTCGAGCGCGTCCATCGCCTGCCCCGAGCTGTAGCCCGGCGCGGCGTTGCCGAGGAGCTGGGCGGCGCGGTAGACGTTGAAGCGGTTCGTATACTCGGGGCCGCTGATGCGTCGCGTCGTCAGCAGCGACGACAGCGGCACCATGTTGTTGTCGTTGTTGCGCACGTAGTACTGCCGTATGTCTTCTTCGCTGCGGCGCTCTTCGCCTTCGGCCTGAAGGAAGACGCGCCACTGTCGCCCGAAGCGATTGAACTGATTCAGAAACAGGCCGCCGAGATAAGCCTGTAATGTTTGATACACATCGTTGACGGCGACGCCCTGCTTTAAGACTTTGTCACGATCCACGTCGGCATAAATCTGCGGCACCGAGGCCGAGAAACCTGAATTGATCGCGCCGATCTCCGGGCGCTTGCGGCAAGCTTCGAGGAACTTCTGCAAGTTCTGATCGAGAAACTCGACCGAGCCGCCGCTGCGATCCTGTAACCAGAACGAGAAGCCGCCGGCGGCCCCCAGGCCGGGGATCGAGGGCGGCAGCAAGGCCAGCGGAATGGCTTCGGGGAGCGCCGCCGACATCGCGCCGTTCAGCTTCTGGGCGATGCTCTGGGCTTCGAGCGCCGCAGAACGACGCTCGTCCCAGGGCTTGAGAATGACGAAGAAGAAACCGTTATAGCTGGCCGAGACGCGGTTCAAGAGGCTGAAGCCGCCGATGGTGTTGTATGCCTGAATGCCTTCGGTGTGGTCGAGAATCGCCTCGACCTTCTTCAGCACCGCGTCGGTGCGCTCAAGCGATGACGCCGGCGGCAGTTGTACGTTCAGCAGCAAGTAGCCGTAATCTTCGTCGGGCAGAAAGCTCGTCGGCAATCGCCGGCTGACCAGGCCGTCGAGCGCCAAAAACGCGCCGATGACGAGCATCGCAATCAGCCCTTTGCGAATCAGCGTGTGGCTGAAACGGACATAGGTGTGTGTGCCGCGCTCGAACCAGCGATTGAACAGCGCAAAGAAGCGACCGAGCGGCCCGCGCTTCTGGCGGCGCGGCCTGAGCAGCATGGCCGCAAGCGCCGGGCTCAGCGTCAGGGCGTTAAAGGCCGAGATCAACACCGAGATGGCAATCGTCACCGCGAATTGATTGTTCAAGCGGCCTTGAATGCCCGGCAGGAAAGCGATGGGCAGAAAGACCGATGACAGGATCAAAGCGATGGCGACGACCGGCCCCGACACTTCCCGCATCGCTCGCAGAGTGGCGTCGCGCGGCGACATGCCTTCTTCGATGTGATGCTCGACGGCTTCGACGACGACGATGGCATCGTCAACGACGAGGCCGATGGCCAGCACCAATCCGAACAGCGACAGCGTATTGATCGAAAAGCCGAGCAGCGGGAAGAAGGCGAACGTGCCGATGAGCGACACCGGCACGGCGATCATCGGGATCAGCGTCGCCCGCCAGTTCTGCAAGAAGAGAAAGACCACCAGCAGCACCAGCAGCATGGCGATGAGCAGCGTTTTGACGATGTCGTTGATGCCTTCGGTGACCGGCAGCGTCGTGTCGAGCGTGATGAGGTAATCGAGGTCATTGGGGAAGCGCGCCTTCAAGTCGGCGATGGTCTTGCGCACGCCATCGGCGACCGCCAGGGCGTTTGATCCCGGCGCTTGAAAGATGGCGACAATGCAGCCGGGCTGGCCGTTGACGCGGGCGACCTGCTGATAGTTCTGCGCCCCCAGCTCGATGCGCGCCACGTCTTTCAACCGCACGACCGAGCCATCAGGCGTCGAGCGCACAACCACCTGGCCGAACTCTTCGGGCGTCTGCAAGCGCCCCTGAGCGCGCACCACGTAGGTCTTCTCTTTGCCTTTGGGCGCAGGCTCGGCGCCGACCTGACCGGCGGGGTTGACGGTGCTCTGTTGCTGCACGGCGCGCGTGATGTCGGGAACCGTGAGGCCGAGCTTGGCCAGCAAATCAGGCTTGACCCAGATGCGCATGGCGTAATCGCTGGCGCCGAACAGACGGACTTCGCCGACGCCGTTCACGCGATAGAGCGCGTCATTGATATTGATGTTGGCGTAGTTCGCCAGAAAGAGCGAATCGTAGGTGTGGTTCGGCGAAAACAGCGAGATGACCAGCATCGGCAACCCGGTTGACTTGCGCAGGCTGGTGCCGAACTGGTTAACGTCCGCCGGCAGGTTCGGCTGCGCCTGCGCCAGCCGGTTCTGCACGTTGACCTGATCGGTGTTGGGGTCTGTGCCGATGTCAAAGGTCACGGTCAACTGCATCGTGCCGTCGTTGGCGTTGGTTGACTGCATGTAGAGCATGTTGTCAACGCCGTTCATCTGCTGTTCGATAGGCGTGGCGACCGACTGCTCGATGGTGACGGCATCCGCGCCGGTGTAGGTCGTCGCGGCGATGATCTGTGGCGGGACGATCTGCGGGAACTGCGCCAGCGGCAAGCCGCGCATGGCGACCAATCCGAGCAGCACGGTGATGATCGAAATCACCATCGCGACAATCGGACGATTGACGAAAAACCTGGAAATCATGACATCAGTCCTTAGTTAGAGGGGCCATGTGGCGCGAGCTGTTAGCTTGCGCGAATCACAGCGCAAGCTAACAGCTCGCGTCACATCACTTGCTTTCAACTGTCGGCGCGGTGAAGGGCTTGGGCGTCACGGCCATGTCGGGCCGGACTTTTTGCGTGCCTTCGACGACGACCATCTCGCCGGCTTTCAGGCCGTCCTCGATGATCCAATCCGAGCCGACGCGCTCGCCGACCTTGACGGGCCGTATGCTGACTTTGTTGTCGGGGCCGACGACGGCGACGCGATAGCTGCCCTGCAATTCGGTGACGGCGCGTTGCGGCACCAGCAGCGCCCCGGCTCGCGTGCTGATGATGGCGCGGACGCGCCCGTATTCGCCGGGGCGCAGCGCGTTGCCGGGATTG
Source organism: Blastocatellia bacterium (assembly GCA_035275065.1). Lineage (NCBI taxonomy): Bacteria > Pseudomonadati > Acidobacteriota > Blastocatellia > Blastocatellia bacterium. Next base: position 26,356 of record DATENM010000082.1, on the reverse strand, counting down.
GGGAAGAGGCCGGCCAGCTTGATCGCGCCGGTCTTCGGATCAACGCTGCGGTCGGCCATGTAGAACTGGCCTTTGTGCGGGTAGACCGTGCCATCAGACAGGACCAGCTCAAGCTCCATTTTCTTGACCGCGCCGTGGCCGTTCTCGACCATCGTGCCGCGTATGGTGTTCAGGTATTCCTGTTCGCCCGCGGTGAACCAGACGCGGATCGGATCAACCGACGAGATGGTGGTGAGCGCCGGGCTGTTCGGGTTAATGGGGTTGACCAGATTGCCGACCTGCACCGCGGCGACCCCGGCGACGCCGTCAATCGGCGCGGTGATCCGTGTGAAGCCGAGATTAAGCTCCGCCGTGCGCACCGTTGCTTCGGCGGCTTTGATCTGCGAGCGTGCCGATTCGACGCCGGCGCGCGCCGTCTTGACGCCGGCCTCGGCGGCTTTGACATTTGCTTTGGCGGCTAAGTTGGCCTGCACGGCATTGTCATATTCCTGTTGCGTGCCGACGCCGCTCTTAACCAGCTTGGTATAGCGGTCGGCGTCGAGCTGCGTCTTGCCCTGGTTGGCTTCGGCCTGCGCGAGCTGGGCCTGGGCCTGCTGCAATTGCGCTTCGGCCTGGCCGAACTGTCCTTGCGCTTTGGCAAGCTCGCCCCTGGCCTGATCTACGGTCGCCTGGAACGGGCGCGGATCGATCTCGAAAAGCAACTGGCCCTTCCTGACAAACGAGCCTTCGGCGTAGTTCTTGCTGAGCAGGTAACCGGTGACCTGCGATTTGATATCGGCGTTTATGGTGCCGTCGAGCGTGCCGATCCATTCGTTATAAATCGGCACGTCGCGTTGCTCGACCTGAACGACTTCGACTTCGGGCGGACTGGGCGGCGGCGCCGTCGCGCGAGCTTTCGAGCAACCTGCCGCAGCCAGCGCCGCAAGCATAACCGCAATCGCCAACACGCCGGCCGGCCCTGGCTTCATCTTCCTGTTCCCGTTGCTTGTGAAGGCCCTGCCTATCAAGCCCGTCTTTAAATCTTTATTCATCACTACGTCTCGCTTCTCTATCCGCAACCATCGCCCGCGCCGCGGCAACAAGGCGGCTATAAGATCATGAGTAACCGGCAGTCATCACCCTGTCAAACGAGCGATTCGCCGGATTAAATTTCCACTGGACATTTCGGGACGCCCCTTCGGTCACGCTCAGGTAATCGGATGGAGGTCTCCTCGTCGCTTTTAGCGCTTTAATAATAATCCTAGCCTTCTATGTACGTGAGAGCAACCGCCGGGCGGGGATGGGACGTGGCGCGCAGTAAAGCCAAAGGCGAGGGGCGCGCCCCTCGCCTTTGGTCGCCGGTTAAACGGTGGTTCCTAACGCCGAGGCGCAGTTTGCATGGCCGCAATTGCAAGCCAGCTCTACAGTGCTGCCAGCGGTTTCGCAATATGGGCTGCAATAGTCGCTGTCGCCTGTGGGGGTACAGCTACAGCCGATGTGATCACATGTGTTCCGTTCGTCTGCCATCACACGCTCCTTCGCTGAAGATCAAGCGCCACCTTGACTCTGAAATTTGCAAGTTTGAAACCACAAGGCGCTTATGGCTTGATGCTGGCTTCGATTAACTCGACGCGCAGGGTCGGCAATTCGCCCTGGCGCGGCACCGCTTCGATGCGCTCCAACGTATCGAAGCCGTCCACGACTTTGCCAAAAACGCTGTACTTGTTGTCGAGGTGCGGAGCCGGCCCAAGCACGATGAAAAACGAGGTCGTCGCCGAGTTCGGGTCTTCGCCGCGCGCCATCGAGAGCGTGCCGCGAATATGTTTGACCGCCGAGATTTCGGCTTTGAGCGGATGCACCCACTTGTCTGCATAATGCCCGGCGCCGCCGGCGCGCGTCGGCCCGGCGCCGCCCTGCACGACGAAGCCCGGCACAACGCGATGGAACGCCGTGTGGTCGTACCAGCCCGACGAGACGAGCTTCAAAAAATTCCTGACATGCTCGGGCGCAAGATCGGGCTCCATCTCCACGGTGATGTCACCGAAGCTGGTGTGTAGCCGCACATCTTTGCGCATCTGGTCAACGGTCGCATCTTTGAACGGCTCGACGCGCTTCGGCTCGATCTTGACGCTGACGATCTTGATGGGCGTGACGGCGCGTTGCGCCGCGTCAACCGGGACGAGCGAAATTTTATCAACCACCTCGATGCCATCGGTGACCTCGCCAAACGCCGAGAACTGGCCATCGAGCTGTGACTGCGGGCCGGCGCAAATGAAGAACTGCGCGCCGTCGCTGTTGGCCTTGCCCGGTATGCGCGCCGCCGACACCGTGCCGCGTACGTGCTTGACGTCGCTGATCTCGTCGGGCAACAGGTTGAGCGCGCCCGTGCCCCACTGCTCGCGCGGCTTGGCCGGGTCTTTGAGGTTCGGGTCGCCGCCTTGAATCAGGCCGCGCGAGAACATGCGAAAGAAGGCCGAGCCATCGTAAAAACCTTCGCGCGCCCACTTGATGAACTGCTGTGCGTGGCGCGGCGCTTTGTCGGGCAAGAACTGGAAACGGATCACGCCCATCTCTGTGGTGATGACGGCTTCGAGCTGGGCGGCTTCGGCGGGCGTCACCAGAGCGTCTGACCGGGCGCGCTTCTTCTCTTGAGGCCGCGGGCGCGGCGCGAGGATGGTCACCAGTGCGGCGACAACGAAAAAGATCATGATGAGCTGACGGCAGGCGCGCCGCTGCCGCGCCTGCCGTATCGAAGTGATTCTGGTTTGCGAGCGCATGAGATCAATCTCCCGATGATTGTCGCAGGATCAAGCTCGGGCAAACTCCGGCGCGCCATAACGGAAGCGGGCAATCTCGACGCCCGCGCCGTCCGTCACCGACGCGATGCCGTGACGCCTGGAGAGCGATTCGGCCTCGTCCATCGCCAGCGGCTCGTTGTCGGTTTCGATGCGCATGACTTCGTGGCCGATGATGGGATTGCGGATGATGATTGTATAAGTCATCCTCGATTCGCCTCGCTGCTTGATCCGCCGTCGTCTCAATCATTCCACAGCGAACCGCCTGATGAAAAGCGGGCGTGGCTGTTCGCGAGCCGTGCCCGTCTGTAAAATGAAGTCGGTATGTCAACCACAGCGGTCACGATTTATAGCATCGGCCACGGTCGCCACCCGCTCGATTATTTCCTCGGACTGCTCAAGCGGCATGGCATCGACTTCGTCTGCGACGTGCGCAGCTCGGCACGCTCGCGCTGGCCGCAGTACAATGGCGCGGCGCTGCGCGATGGCTTGCGCGCAAGCGGCATCGGCTACGAGCACCTGCCGGAATGCGGCGGCAAGGTGGTCGCGCCGCCTGAGGAGCTGGCACGCGGACTGGAGCGCGTTATGGAGCTGGCGGCAGAGATGCGCGTCGCCATCATGTGCTCGGAGTCGCGCCCGCTGACACAGCACACCCGCGAGCCGCGCGCCAACTGCCACCGCGTCGGGTTGCTGGCGGTGCCGCTGCGGGCGCGTGGCGCTCGCCTGCTGCACATCCTTCCTGATGGTGAGCTGCTGGAATGCGACGAGTCACAGATCCCATCGATCTGGTAAGCGACAAGCTCTGCCTTTTGTCCTATACTAGCCTCGATCCGCTTGAGGTCGGGCGCTTATGACCACACCGACAACGCACCACAAACCGGACGCCGCCGAGGACGCGCGCGAGCTGCGCCGCCTCGGCTACGCCCAGGAACTGTTTCGCACCATGGGCGGCTTCTCGAATTTTGCGCTGTCGTTTTCGATCATCTCGATATTGACCGGCGCGGTGACGCTCTACGGTCACGGCCTGACGATGGGCGGGCCGGCAGAGATGGCCTGGGGCTGGCCGCTGGTGACCGTCTTCACGCTGGCCGTGGCCCTGAGCATGGCCGAGCTGGCTTCGGCGCTGCCGACTTCGGGGGCGATGTATCACTGGTCGTCGCGGCTGGGCGGCAAAGGCTGGGGCTGGTTCACGGCGTGGTTCAACATCGTCGGCAACCTGACCTTGCTGGCCGGGGTTGATTATGGCTGCGCGCTGTTCGTCACGCCGCTCATGGGGCTAGAGGCTTCGACAAAAAATCTCCTGCTCGTCTACGCTGCCATTCTGTTGTCGCACGCGCTGGTCAATCATTACGGCATACGGCTGGTGGCGCGGCTCAACGACCTGAGCGTCGCGGTTCACATCCTCGGCATCATCGTCATCGTCGGCGCGCTCTTGGTGTTTGCGCCAAAGCAGCCCGCCAGTTTCTTCTTCGAGCGCGTCACCCACAACCCGTCGGGCTGGCCTTACTGGGGCGCGTTCATCATCGGCCTGCTGCAAGCGCAGTGGACGTTCACCGGCTACGACGCTTCGGCGGCCGTGTCTGAAGAGACGGTTGATCCGCGCCGCCGCGCCCCGTGGGGCATGGTCATGGCGGTCGTCGTGTCGAGCGTCGTCGGCTACCTGCTGCTCATCGCCTTGACGCTATCGATCAAAGACATCACGGCGGTATTGAACGCGACCGACGCCAGCGGCAACTCGATGCCGGCGGTGCTGGTGATCTTGCAGGCGGCGCTCGGCGAGCGCGCTGGCAACATCTTTTCGGCGCTCGTCAGCGTGGCGATGTGGTTCTGCGGCTTATCGGCGGTGACCTGGTGCTCGCGCGTCGTCTATGCCTTTGCGCGCGACGATGGGATGCCCTTGTCGCGCCTGTGGCGGCGCGTCAGCCGCAAACAGCAAACGCCGGCAGCGGCCATCTGGCTGTCGGTCGTCGTCGCGTGGCTGGCGGCGGTTTCCAGCGGCGCTTATCAAACGGTCACGGCCATCAGCGTCATCGGCCTTTACCTGTCGTATGTGATTCCGGTCTACCTGTCGTGGCGCAATCGTTTGAAGACCGGGCGAACGATTCGCGGCCCCTGGCATCTTGGCCGATTCAGCGCCGCGATCAATCTGGTGGCGCTCGTCTGGGTGGCGTTCATTAGCGTCGTTCTCTGCCTCCCCGATGACATGCGCGCCGGCAAAGCGGTGGCGGCGCTTGCGGCCTTGCTCGGCGTTTTCTATCTCGCCCGCGAGCGGCGGCGTTTTCCCGGCCCGGCCTTTCAAAGCGATGAAGCCGATGACCCGCAACCGCTTGCCGAAGCCGTCGAGCCGCTGACCGAAGAAGCGCCCGGCGATTAAAGCAGTGGTCGATTGCGGTTGCCATGTAGCGCAAGCTGTTAGCTTGCGCGAGCCGATGCGCAAGCTAACAGCTTGCGCTACATCCATATGAACCCGCAGCACCTCAAGCAAATCTTCGCCTGCGCCAACGAGTTCAAAGAAGGCGACCTGCTGGTTGGCGGCACACGCGACGACCACGAGCGCCAGGAGGCGCGGCAGGCCGTCGCCGCCTTACGCCTCGGCGACATCAGTCGCGCCACGCTCGTCGAAGATCAAGTGAGCGACGCGCTCGCCCGCTCGCTCGATTCCGCGCTTGCCGCGGAAGTAAGCCATCTTACTATTGCCGAGCTGCGGCGCATTCTGCTCAGCCCACAAGGCGCGGCGTGGGCGCGGCGTCACCGCGACGGCCTGTCGAGCGAGAGCATCGCCGCGGCCGTCAAAGTGATGACCGACGACGAGCTAGCGACGGTTGCCGGCGCGCTCTTCAACCCGCTCGCGGGCGGCCCGGTGGCGCTCGGCTCGCCGTCGCATTTCGGCTCGCGCATCCAGCCCAACAGTCCCGGCGACGATGAAGAAGAGATTCTTTTTTCGATCTTCGAGGGACTGAGCTACGGCTGCGGCGACGTTATCCTCGGCATCAACCCGGCGAGCGATGATGTCGAGACCATCATTCGCCTCGAAGAGTTGCTGGGCCGCGTCGTCGAGCGGCTCAAGCTGCCGACGCGCTACTGTGTGCTATCAGACATCGTCAAGCAGACGACGGCGCGGGCGCGCACGACCGTGGATGTCGGGTTTCAGAGCCTCGCCGGGACATCGAAAGCGCTTGCCGGCATGGTCGGGCTGGACGTGGATGGTTTGCTCGATCTCGCGAAGGGATTCGGCGGCCTCTACTTTGAAACCGGCCAGGGATCAGCCGTCACCAACAACGCCGCCGAAGGCGTTGATATGGTTACACTCGAAGCGCGCAACTATGGGCTGGCGCGCTTGTTGCAACGAGCGACCGGCGCGTGGATGATCGTTAATGACGTTGCAGGCTTCATCGGCCCCGAAGTCTTTCGCGATGCCGCACAGTTGCGGCGCGCCTGTCTCGAAGACACCGTGATGGCGAAGCTGCACGGCCTGACGATGGGCCTGGATGTCTGCTCGACCTTTCACATGGGCATTGAGCCCGAACGCTTGCAATCGCTCACCGAACAGATTGTCGTCGAAGCCGCGCCGGCTTATCTGATGGCGGTTGCCGGCAACGCCGACCCGATGCTCGGTTATCTGACGACCTCATTCCGCGAGCATCCGCGCCTGCGCCGCCGCGCGCAAAAGCGGGTCGCCTCGTCTATGCAGAAGCGATTGATGGCGATGGGCGTGATGAACGAAGCGGGTGAGTTGGCGGCAGAGCGTCCTGACGCGGCCTCGCTGTACGCGAGCTACATGAAAGCCGGCGGCGAGTCGCGCAGCTTCGACAGCCTGCGCGCCGAAGGGGCGCGCAAGCTCGCGGCATTGACCGAGCGCGGCTTCGATCTCGGCTACGGCTGTGGCGCGGACGACGCCGCGCCGCCCGAAGTCGAGCGGCGCATGCAAAGTCTCTACGGCCACGCGCGGCGAGCGCTGTACGCGCGCCTGGATGATGCGGTGATTCGTGACGCCGCGCCGCGCGCCTTGCGCGTGCGGACGCTGGCGAACAGTCGCGAAGATTACCTGATGCACCCGCCTTCGGGCGAAAGCTTGTGCGAGACGGACGCGCGCCGCCTGGCGGCGCTCTATGGCAGCAAGCGACCGCGCATACAGTTCGTCATCTCTGATGGCTTGAATGCGAATGCGGTCAACGAGAACTTGCGCGCCGTGTTGCCGCCTTTGCGGCGGATGCTCGGCGCGGCAAACCACCCGCCCGGCGACGTGGATGTGGTGATTGACAATGGGCGTGTGCGCGCAGGCTATCACGTCGGCGCGTTGCTCGATGTCGAAGTAGTCGTTCACCTGATCGGCGAGCGGCCCGGCACAGGGCTCAATACGCTGTCGGCTTATCTGACTTATGGTCGCAATGCAACGGGCGCATCGCGTTGGAGCCCGTCACTCGACCACTCGGCAACGACGGCGATCTGTGGCATTCATCACAAAGGCAAGCCGCCGCTCACTGCCGCCGCCGAAATCGTTCGTCTGATTGAGCGAATGCTTGTGGAGCGGCGCTCTGGGGTCGAGATGGCAAGACTCCTGTAAAGTGCAAAAGGTGCGAGGCTCGGCAACCTCGCACCTTCGGGGACTGTGGCCGGGTTAGAGATTTACTGCGAATCGCGCACTTGAATCTTGGTGGCGACGATTGTGCCGTCGCTCATCATCATGCCTTTGACCTTGACGCGCACGCCGACGGCAAACGCGCCGTGCTCGCGGGTGAGCCGGGTCGAGGAGACGACGTGAACCGTGCGCCCGCTGATCGTCCAGTCGCCGGTTAAATCCGCCGTGTTCGGCAAGCTCTCAATCGTGCCCTTGAAGTTGGCCGGCTGGCCTTCGTCGTTATTGCCGCCGCCGCCGTTGCTCGGATTGACTTCGACGCGCGTGGCAGTGATCGAGCCATCGGCTTGCTGCGTGCCCTGGATTTCAACCGATGCGCCAACCGCGACCGCGCCGTGCTCGGCGTTGATGACGGTCGCTGATGTGACGTGAACGGTGCGCCCCGCAACGCGCCAGTCGCCAATGAAGCCCTGCGTGTTAGGCAAGCTCTCGATGGTGCCCTTCAATTCGTCGCGGCCATCGCCGCCGGCGGGGTTCGATTTGACTTCGATCTTCGTGGCGTCCATCGAGCCGTCGGCGCGTAACGTGCCTTCGATTTCAACAAAGGCACCGACCGCGACCGGCCCATCATTGGTCTCGATGCGGGTTGAAGAGGTGACGTGAACCGTGCGCCCGCCGACGCGCCAGTCACCGACGAAGCCAGCCGGGAAGCTCTCAATCGTCCCTTTGAATTGTGTCCCGTTGTGATTATCGTCGCCGCCACTGCCGCCGCCCGCGGCCGCCTCGCGTAGTTCGATCTCGGTTGCGTCAACCGAATTGTCCGGGCGGCTCTGACCCTCAACTTTGACCACGGCGCCAACGCTGATCCGGCCATCTTCCTGGTTGATGCGCGTGGCGCTTGTGACATGAACCGTGCGCCCCGCAACGCGCCAGTCGCCGACGAAACCATTGCTCGGCATGCTCTCGACGGTGCCGGTGAATTTGTTTTCCTTCTCGTGGCCCGCATAGGCTGTCACCAACAGACTCGACATAAGCGCGAGCATGGACAGGGCGCTGAGAACTTTGCTCTTCATCATAACCTCCTGGTGATTCTTCTTGGTCTACACCTTAAGGGAGCCACCGGCAGTCGAAAAAATACCTGCGCTCGCCATAAAAGAATGATTGCCGAGCGTTGTGCGCAAGCCGAGCGCCAGAGGCCGGCGCACGGGTCGAGTCGCGCATCAGGCGATGGCTTGCTTGACAAAAACGACGCGCCGACAAAAAATCGCCGCAGCCGATTTATGGGTGATAAGTGAAACGAGGAGACTGCATTCATGAACTGTCCGCAATGTGGAACAGACAATCGCGGTGATTCGAACTTTTGCCGGTTCTGTGGATATAACCTGGAAGAGAGTGGAGCGGCGCCGGATTCCGGCTATCTGCCTTCGGTGCCGCCGCCGGAAGCCGGCGGCTACAAGGAGCCATTCGCGCAGCCGCAGAATTATCAAACGCCGCCCGCGCCGCCCGTCTATGCCCCGCAGCCGCAACCGGCGGTCTGGGGGCAGCTCACCTGCCCGCGTTGCGGCAGCACCAACGTCAGCAAAGGCGGCACGCCGGTCTGGGCCATCATCGTCGCCGTCGTGCTGGCGACCTTTACATGCTTTCTGTCGCTCTTTTTGCTGCTCGTCAAAGAGCCGCATCGCTGTTTGAATTGCGGCAACGCCTTCAAGTAAAAAGGTAAAAGGTAAAAGGCAAAAGTTTGGGGAAGGCGTCACTCGCCCCGTCACTTTTTACTTTTTACTTTTGCCTTTTGACTTGCCAGCGGCGGCGTCATCTCGTCGCTGACGTTATAGTGAAAGACGTCGCCGTCGAGTCTCAGGAAAATAAAGATCACATCCTGCGCCGGGTCGTAGTCGTTGATGACTTCGGCGACCTCTGGGTTCGGCCAGCCGCCGCGCCGCGCCAGCCGGTCGCTGCCTTCGGCGACATAAACGGTCGGCACATTGATGGCTCCTTGCTCGACCGTCGCGTGACGCAAATCTACAACAATCGCGCCGCGTCCTTCGGCGCGGTACTTCTCCCAGGCGAATGCCGCAAGCGCGGGCCATTGATCGCGAATGAAGGTTTCGTGCTGGTCGGGCGTGTCGAGCGCCAGGATTTGCTGCGCTGGTGACAGGTGTGTCATGCAGGTTATCGCAAATTAAGTTAACGCCGATTCGCGCCGTCGCGCCGGCTTAACGCGGCAGCGCGTCGGGCAGACTGGCGATGGCGTAAGCCAACGTCGCCACCACGGCGGCGTTTTCGGCCAGCTCGCGCGGGTTGATCTTGTCGAACGTGTCGGCAGCCGTGTGGTGATAGTCGAAGTAGTGGCGCACGTCTTGAACCGGCGCAAAGGTCGGCACCCCAGCCGCGTCGAGCGGCGATACGTCCGCGCCTTCCGCATCTTTTGTCTGCCGCAACACGCCCGCGCCCTGACTCAATAAAATCTGCGCCAGCGGACGCAGCATCTCAATCGCCGCGTCGCCGGCATGGCCAGAGATGCCCGTAGGATGGCCCGGCCCCGAATCGCTCTCGATGGCCGCGACGTGATTGGTTAACTGCGCCGCAAAATCTTTGGCGTAGCCGACTCCGCCTCGCAAGCCGTTTTCTTCGTTCATCCAGGCGATGACGCGAAGCGTGCGCTTCGGCTTGAGCTTGAGCTGCTTGAAGAGATTGGCCACCTGCATGGCGACGGCGACGCCCGACGCGTCGTCAATCGCCCCTGTGCCCAGGTCCCACGAATCGAGGTGGCCGGAAACGATGACCACCTGTTCGGGATGCTCGCTGCCTTTGAGGTCGGCAACAACGTTGTAGCTTTCAACGTCTGCCAGAGTCTGCGGCGTCAGCGTCAGATGCATGCGCAGCCGGCCTTGCGCCGCCAGATAGGCCATCAGGTCTGCGTCTTCCGCCGTCACCGCGCCAGCAGGGATGCGCGGCGCGTCTTCGGCATAGCGCAACGCGCCGGTGTGCGGCAGACGATAATCGGCGCTGCCCACCGAGCGCACCAGCGACGCCACCGCGCCCAGCCGTGCCGCTTCGCTGGCGCCGTCGCCGCGGTAGACGACCGCCTGGCCGTAGGCGTCAAAGGCAAAGCCCTGCGCCGCCATCTGCTTGTCGTAAGCCGTGTTGAACAGCACGATCTTGCCGGCAACGCGCTCGCGCCCCAGACTGCGCAGCGCCTCGAAATTATTGACGACGACGACCTCAGCCGTGACGCCTTCGGCGGCTGTGGCGGTGCTGCCGCCGAGCGCCGTCAGGACGATCTTTTGTGTCGTGTTCGGGGCCTGGCCTTTGAACTCGACCAGCTCGCCGATTTCGACGCCGCGCACCCAGTGTGGCACCATCACGCGCTGAAGCTGAACTTGCAAACCCAGCCGGCGAAGCTCAGACGCAACATACTCGACCGCCTGTGCCGCCTGCGGCGAGCCGCTCAGTCGCGGGCCGATGTTGTTGCACAGGTGAGCGACTTGCGTGTAAGCGTAATCACTCGCCAGCGCCGCCTGCTGCAATTGCCGCAGCTCTGTGACCAGCGCCGCCGGATAGGCAGGCGCGGGACGATTGGCCGGGCGCTGCGCCAACGCAGTCACGATCAGAGTGAATAAGAGAATGCTTGCGAGCAGGAAGCGGGCGATAGCGTGGGCTCTTTTCATGGCGTTTGATTATACGCGAGCCGCAAGGCTTCTGACAGGCGGACAAAAAAAGGGCGGCCCTCGGCGAGCCGCCCTTCGTCAAACTTAGAAGTTTTCTTTCCGCCTCACTCAGCCAGCGAGGCGAATCACCGAAGGCTTACTCCAGCGTCACGGTCAGGAAGGTCAAGCCCTGCCCGGGGCGCTCGACTTGCAGCACGACTTCTTTCGTGCCGCCGAGCGCCGCGACTGCCTTCAGGAAATCCGCGCGGCTGCTCACCGGCATCTGGTTGATGCGGTGAATGACGTCGCCGCGCTGCAAGCCGGCGTCATCGGCGGGACTGTCGGGCTGCACCGCGCCGACAACGACCCCCGAAGCGATGCGCAGCTTCAAGCGGCGGGCAAGCTCAGGCGTCAGGTTGGTGATCGAAACGCCCAGCTTGCCAGGGTTCTCGCCTTCTTCATCGTTGCCATTATTCGCCGGCTGCGCTTCGTCGTCCGGGCCGGGCCGCTCGCCGAGCGTGACTTTCGTAGATTCCAGACGACCCTCGCGCATGTACTTCACGTCCACCGCCTTGCCGACGGGCAGGTCGGCGACGGTTTCAGTCAACTGCTTCGGCGAAGTGACCTTCTTGCCATCCAGTTCGACGATGATGTCGCCGCTGCGCAAGCCTGCGCGCGCCGCCGGGCTGTCGTCCTTTGACACGTCACGCACCAGCACGCCGGTTTCGCCATTGTAACGGGCGATGCGCGCGATGCTCGGCGTCATCTCTTGCGGATAGAGGCCGAGGTAGGCACGCGTCACCTTGCCGCTCTTGAGCAGTTGCGCGTAGACCTTATTGACCAGGTTGGCGGGGATCGAAAAGCCGACGCCTTCGTTGCCGCCCGAACGCGAGAAGATCATCGTGTTGATGCCGACGACTTCGCCCGACATATTGACGAGCGGGCCGCCCGAATTGCCGGGATTGATCGACGCGTCGGTCTGGATGAAGTTCGTAAAAGTGCCGCCCTGTGCGCCGAGGTCGCGGCCCAGCGCCGACACGATGCCGGCGGTCATCGTCTGCTGCAAGCCGAACGGGCTGCCGATGGCCAGCACCCACTCGCCCTGCTCCAGCTTGTCAGAATCGCCGAGCTTCGCATAAGGCAGGTTGGTCGCGTCGATCTTAATCAGCGCGATGTCCGTCTCTTTATCCGCGCCGATGCGCTTGGCTTTGAACTCGCGCCCATCCGACAGCTTCACCTTGATCTGCTCGGCATCGCCGGCAACGTGGTTGTTGGTCAGAATGTAGCCGTCCGGGCTGATGATGACGCCCGAGCCTGTGCCGCGCGCTTTGTGCGGCTGGCCGTCGCCGAATTGCGGCATGCCGGGAATCTGCGGAAAGCCTTCCGGCAACTGCATGCTCTGGCGCTGCGCCTTTTCGACGACGTCAATGTTGACGACGGCAGGCTTGACCTGCTTGGCCACACCGACAAAGGTACGCGACAACTCCGCGGGCGACGGCAGCGCCTGTTGCTGCTGCGCCGCGGCGCGCTTCTCGATTTCAACTCCCAATCCCGATGCGATGACCAGCGCCACCGCTAGCGTCAGCGCAGCCACGCCGCGCCGCGTTTGCTTGAGCTTGTTTAGATTCACACCCATTTGGTTCAACCTCCAAAACCATTCTTAAACTTTTATTGAATCATCAGAAACGTTAACAACAGGCTGAGAGCCGAAGACCGTCTGACCTTCCCGGTTGCCTGTCACCAGCATCCCCCAAGGGGCTACAATTAAGCTAACGCTGTTGCGCCGGGCGGGTTCACTTATCTCGCCCGGCGCATTGCAGGTTAGCGCTCGTTTTCGACGCGCAGGTTGTTGGTGACTTCAAAAACACCCGGCACCTGGCGGGCGGCCATGTAGGCGAGCTGACTGTCCATGCGGTTCGAGACCACGCCTTCGAGCGTCACCCGGCCACGGTTCACAATAATGTGAATCGAAGGGTTTGCGCCCATGAAGTAGCGGTAGAGACCGCCCTGGCGCGCAATCGCCCGGTAGGTGCGAACGCGGATCGTGTTGTCAAACCCCGAAACCGGCAACACCTGAATGTTGTTGATGACGCGCTCGACGCCTTCGATGCGCTTGACGCGGTTTTCAGCGTCCTTGCGCGTCACGGCGTCAACCACCTGGCCATAGAGCGTCACCGTGCCGCCTTCAACTTTGTATGCAAGGTTATCGAACATGCCGTAGTACGGCAATGTAACAAGCTCCTTGCGCACCTTGTTGGCCGTGCGCGCGTCGTCCTGCGGCGAGCTGGCCGGCGCGGCGACCGCGACGGATGCGCCGATTGCGAGGGTCGCTATCAGCGCAAGCACTTTACCTTTAAACGTACTCATCTCTCTTACCTCCTGAAAATCTCTACTATTGTTTTTGTTAGTCCCACTCCATTCTGACTTTGCGACTACTGTTCCCCGGCTTCCACTGAGTGATTTCATTGGATGCTGCGGCGACGGATGGCGCTGTCTGCGCCGCGCTGCCAACCTTTTCGGCTTTCTTCTCACGCCTGGCAATTACGGTTAGCTTGCGCGCCTCGGATGTCGGCCCGAGCAAATCGGCCTCGTACAGCTCCAGCGCCCCGACCATCTTCGACAACGCCAGGACGATCTGCGCGCGCGCCAGGTCGTCGAGAAATGCGAGCGCGCCGCTGATGATGGTATGACGCCGCTCGCGGAAACTTTCAACCGCATGCCGGCCCCGCTCCGTAAGCGCGATCATCACCGAGCGCCGGTCGCCGTCGGCGGCCTGCCGCTCGATTAATTGCTTGCGCAGCAAACGGTCGGTCAACTGCGTGACTGCCGGCGCAGAGATGCGTAAAGTCGTGGCCAGATCGCCCGTCGAGCGCGGTCCACCCATCAGCAGCCTTAACGCCTGCGCTTGTGGCAGGGTCATGGACATCTCGACCGCCTGGCGCTGATGATGATCTAGCATCAGCCGAAACATCGTCTCGGCAAAGCGATCAAGCACTTTCTCCATCTCCGGGTCGGGTTTGCGCGTCATATTGTTTCGCTAGAACTAATATTTAATCTACATTAACATTGTAAAAGAACTGTGCGGCGCTGTCAAGCCTGAAGCAGGGAGCCGGCGGAACCGGCGTTTAACGCTTAATTCTATAAGCAAAGGTGGTTAGAGACTTAGGCGTGTTTAACCTCGCGACCGGCTGGACGCTCAGGCACAGAGGCCGCCGAGCCCCTGGTTGACAGTGCCAGCACCGAGCGATTAAGCTCACGGCAGCAGAAAGATTTTCCATCGGGTTGGCTTTGATCATCGAAAGGGCGGCAGATGAGTCACGTCCGTTTCTCAGGATTTTCGGCTGGACTGTTTCAGTTCTTCTCCGCGCTTGCCGAAAACAACAGCCGCGAATGGTTCGACGCCCACCGCTACGAGTATCAGAGCGAAGTCCTGACGCCGGTTAAATCTTTCGTTGCCGACCTTGGCCCGATCATTCATATGCTCAACGAAGCGTTCGACACCGAGCCGCGCGTCGGGCGGACAATCAGCCGCATCAACAACGACTTGCGCTTTCATCGCAACCGCCCGCCGTATCGTCCCTGGATGTATGTCGGCTTTCCGCGCCGCGGCGAGAACTGGAAGACCGGCTCGCTGCTCTTCGTCGGACTGGAAGCGCATGGCGTCTCGGTCGGCTTTTACCCCGGCAGCCAACCGCGGCGCACGGGCCGTGTGCAGGAAGGGATTCGCAAAAACCTGCGCCTGTTCGAGCGGTATCTCGAAGAGCGGCAGATCGCCGAAACCTATTGGGAGCTGGCCGACAGCGAACAGGGACCGGCGCAGAAGTGGCCGCTGCCAAAGACAGCACGGCGCTGGGTAAAGCTCGACAGCTTCGTCGTCGGCGAGCACTTTTCGGCCAACGACCCGATCCTGTCGCGACGCCGCTTCTTAGATCGCGCGCAAAAGATTCTCCTCGACCTTTATCCGCTCTGGCTGTTTGCGACCAGCGACAATGTCAAAGACGAATATGAGCTGTACAACGAAAACATCCACTCACTCAAACGCCCGCTGAGCCGCGCCGCCGGCTAATCCTTGAAGCGAACACTTGAACACCATCAGGCCGCCTTGAGCTCCGGCTCCGACTCTTTGCGCTCCTGCGGTTTTTGGGTGGCGTGCTCGATCTCGGAATTGATCTCGCCGCCGATCAGCAGCACCAGCCCCAGCAAGTAGAGCCAGAGCAACAAGGTGATGACGGCGCCGAGCGAGCCATAAGTGGCGCTGTTGCTTGGCGCGATACGCATGTAGAGCGAAAAGCCGAGCGAGCCGAGAATGATCCCTGCGGCGGCAAAGACCGCGCCGGGCGTGATCCAGCGCCACTGCTGTTTCAGGTTCGGCCCGAAGTAATAAATCAGCTCGATGCCGATGAAGACACAGGCCAGGCCGAGCGCGTAACCGACAACGCTCGACGCGATGGTGAAGAACCCGCCAAGGCCGAGGATTTCCGTCAGCCGTTGGCTGAATTTGTCGGCGAACATAACCAGCACCGCGCCGCCCGTGATCAGCAACGCCAGCCCTGCGGTCAGGCCGAGGGCGGTGAGCCGCACCTTCCAGAATGGCCGCCCCTCTTCGACATCGTAGGCGACGTTGAGCGTTCCCATAATAGCCGTAATCCCGCTCGATGCCGCCCACAGCGTGCCAAGCACGCCGAGACTTAACAACCCGCCGCTGCGATGTTCGACGACATCTTGCACGAATTGATACACCAGTGTCATGGCCTGGCCGGGAACGACACGGGCCAGCATTTTAACGATGCTCTCCTGCGCGTCGGGCAGAAAGCCGAGCAAGCTGAAGAGGAAAATCAGCATCGGAAAGAGCGCCAGCAGGAAGTAATACCCGAGCTGCGCCGCGCCGCCCCAGACGTTGTCTTCATTCGACTCGCGCCAGGTTCGCCGCCCCAGCTCTTTAAGTGTCAATCCGCCGAACATTTGCATGCTCATAACCTATCCCCTTGTTCGATAGTCATTCAAGTATCGCGCGTCTGGAGTTTAATGGGCAAAACCGATGCCAAAAGGGGTGACAAGTGACAAGAAGTGATGAGTGAGGGGTGGAAAGTGATGAGTCAGGAGAGCGCGGCCAGCACGCTTTCTTCTTACTCATCCCTCATCCCTCATCCCTCATTACTTCCTTCTTGTCACTTATCACTCTTTGTTGACATTCGCGGCGCGCGGGATTTCAATAGAGGCTTAACGCGCATCCCCGATTCAGCCGGACGAGTCTAATTTGAACATGGAAAAAGACGAAACCATCGCGGCCAACGAGAAGCGCCGCCAGCAGGTCTACGCCGACGATGATGACATCCTCGTGCGCGTCCTCGACATCCCCGAAGCCGATTACGAATGCGTGATGGTCAACAGCTCATGGCTTGAGCGCGGCTTGCTCGAAGGCGACATCATTCTGTTCGCGTCGCGCGACGACCCGGAAGAAGGCGACATCGTTCTGATCGAAGAAGACCACTACACGCGGCTCGGCGTCGCTTCGGTGCCGGGATACCTGGAGACCAGTCAGGGCCGCCGCCCGCTGGAATGGTCCGAGCGCATCGTCGGCGTCGGCATCGCGCTAGCGCGTAAGCTCAGACGCCCGCCGACCGTTAGCGGTTGATCGCAGCGGCGCGCTCACTGGCCGGCAGCCGTCCATTGTCAGTCAGCCGTCGTTATTAGCCTCTGCGCTCGTCTGAATTAGGTTTTTGAATTTTACATCAAGGGCGCGGGTTGCTATTTTTCAATATCACCTGAGCCGTCTGACTCCTGGGCGCGGGGACATCAATACATCACGCCCGCCGGCTAACGAGAAGGCTTTTCGATGAACATCCTGGTACGCGCTTACAGCTCTTCACTCGGCAAAAAGTACGTTATGGCCATCACCGGCCTGGCGCTTTTTGTTTTCGTCATCGGCCACATGGCCGGCAACCTGCAAATCTACATGGGCCGCGAAGCCATTAACGGCTACGCCGCGTTCCTGAAATCCAAGCCCGGTCTTCTGTGGACGGCGCGCGTCAGTCTGCTAGCCATCGTCATCATGCACATCACCGCGGCGCTGCAACTGGTATCGGCTAACAGCGATGCCCGGCCAACGAAATATGCGACGGGCAAGCCGGTCGCCGCCAGCTATGCGTCGCGGACGATCTTCGTCAGCGGCCTGGTCATATTCGCCTTCATCATCTATCACCTGATGCACTTCACGCTCGGCGTCACCAACCCTGAATTCATGAGCCTGCAAGACCCGGCTGATCCGCTGCACCACGATGTCTACGGCATGATGGTGCGCGGCTTCTCGAACCCCTGGGTGTCGGGCTTTTACATACTGGCGATGGCGCTGCTCTGCCTGCACCTGAGCCACGGCGTGTCGAGCTCGCTGCAATCGCTCGGCATCCGCAACCGCAGCAACGTCGCGGCCATCCACCGCACGGCGCGGCTGGCGGCGCTCGTCATCTTCCTTGGCAACATCTCGATTCCCATCTCGGTGATGGCGAAATGGGTCAGGTGAACGGTTATGCTGACTACCACATCACTCGAATACCGCGTCGCCGTCGAAGCGCTCAACGGCCAGCCGCCGAAAGGGGCGCTCGCCGACAAGTGGACGCGCTACAAAGATCACATCAAGCTGGTCAACCCGGCCAACAAGCGCAAGTTCGACATCATCGTCGTCGGCTCCGGGCTGGCGGGCGGGTCGGCGGCGGCGACGCTCTCGGAGCTCGGCTATAACGTCAAGTGCTTCTGCTACCAGGACAGCCCGCGCCGCGCCCACTCGATTGCGGCGCAGGGCGGCATCAACGCCGCGAAGAATTATCGCAACGACGGCGACTCGGTCTACCGCCTGTTCTATGACACGATCAAAGGCGGCGACTATCGCTCGCGCGAAGCCAACGTCTACCGGCTGGCGGAAGTCTCTGTCAACATCATCGATCAGTGTGTCGCGCAGGGCGTGCCGTTTGCCCGCGAGTACAGCGGCTATCTGGCGAATCGCTCGTTCGGCGGCGCGCAGGTGTCGCGCACCTTCTACGCGCGTGGCCAGACCGGCCAGCAGTTGTTGCTCGGTGCGTATCAAGCGCTGTCGAAACAGATCGGCCTCGGCGGCGTGAAGATGTTCCCGCGCACAGAGATGCTTGAGCTGGTCGTCGTCGACGGTCACGCCAAAGGCATCGTCGTGCGCGACCTGGTGACCGGGCAGATCAGCTCGCATGCCGCCGATGCGGTGGTGCTGGCGACGGGCGGTTACGGCAACGTCTTCTTTCTTTCGACCAACGCCAAGGGCTGCAACGTCACGGCGACGTATCGCGCCTACAAGCGCGGCGCTTTCTTTGCGAACCCGTGCTACACGCAGATTCACCCGACTTGCATTCCGCAGAGCGGCGACTATCAATCGAAGCTGACGTTGATGAGCGAAAGCCTGCGCAACGACGGGCGCGTCTGGGTGCCGCGCCGCGCGGGCGACGCCCGCCCGCCCAACGAGATTGCCGAAGAAGACCGCGATTACTATCTTGAGCGCAAGTATCCGAGCTATGGCAATCTTGCGCCGCGCGACATCTCTTCGCGCGCCGCCAAGCAGGTCTGCGACGAAGGGCGCGGCGTCGGCCCTGGCGGGCGCGGCGTCTATCTAGATTTCCGCGACGCCATCAATCGGCTCGGCGAGCGCGTCATCCGCGAACGCTACGGCAACCTGTTCGAGATGTACGAGCGCATCACCGGCGAGAACGCTTACCGCGTGCCGATGCGCATCTACCCGGCGGTGCATTACACGATGGGCGGCCTGTGGGTGGATTACAACCTGATGAGCAACATCCCCGGCCTGTTCGTCATCGGCGAGGCGAACTTCTCTGACCACGGCGCCAACCGCCTGGGGGCGAGCGCCTTGATGCAAGGGCTGGCCGATGGCTATTTCGTCTTGCCCTACACCATCGGCAATTACTTTGCCGGCGAAAAGCCCGCGAAGCCGAACACCGGCAGCCCCGAGTTTCTCGCCGCCGAAGACGAAGTCGCGGCGCGCACGCGGCGCTTGCTGGCGATTCAGGGCCGGCGCACGGTGACAGACTTCCACCGCCAGTTCGGCAAGATCATGTGGGACAAGTGCGGCATGGCGCGCAACGCCGCCGGACTCGAAGAAGCGCTCGAAGAGATTCCGGCCTTGCGCGAAGAGTTCTGGCAGAACGTCGCCGTGCTGGGCGACGGGAACGATCTGAACCAGTCGCTCGAATACGCCGGGCGGGTGGCTGACTTCTTAGAGTTCGGCGAGCTGCTGGTGCTCGACGCGCTGCACCGCAATGAAAGCTGCGGCGGCCACTTCCGCGAAGAGTTTCAGACCGAAGACGGCGAGGCGCTGCGCGACGACGCGAACTATTCTTACGTCGCCGCCTGGGAGTATCAGGGCTTGCACGAGCGCCCTGTGCTGCACAAAGAGCCGCTCGAATACGAAGAGGTTCACTTCACGCAGCGGAGTTATAAGTAAACGGTGACGAGTGACGAGTGACAAGAGGGTTCTGCTTTTCTCTCGTCACTCGTCACTCGTCACCATCCGAGGAAAAGATGAATCTAACGTTGCGAGTTTGGCGGCAGAGGAACGCCGCCGACCCCGGCCAGTTCGTCGAATATCAGGCGAATCAAATCTCCGAGCATATGTCTTTTCTGGAGATGCTCGATGTCGTCAACGAAGGCTTGATTAAAGCCGGGCAGGAGCCGATTGCTTTTGACCACGACTGCCGCGAAGGCATCTGCGGCACGTGCGGCATGGTCATCAACGGCGTGGCGCACGGGCCGTTGATGGCGACGACCACCTGCCAACTCCACATGCGCCATTTCAAAGACGGCGACACCATCACCCTTGAGCCGTGGCGGGCGCAGTCGTTCCCGGTCATCAAGGACCTGGTCGTAGACCGCTCGGCCTTTGACCGCATCATTCAAGCCGGTGGTTATATCTCGGTGGCGACCGGCGGCACCCCTGACGGTAACAGCGTTCCGATTGCGAAACCGGATGCCGACCGCGCGATGGATGCGGCGGCCTGCATCGGTTGCGGCGCCTGCGTCGCCGCCTGCAAGAACGCTTCGGCCATGCTGTTTGTCGCCGCCAAGGCCGCGCACCTGAATACATTGCCGCAGGGAAAAGTTGAGAAAGACCGCCGCGTCGTCAACATGGTGAAGGCGATGGATGCCGAAGGCTTCGGCAACTGCACGGTCATCGGCTCTTGCGAGGCGGTCTGTCCGAAAGAGATTTCGCTCGACTTCATCTCGCAGTTGAACCGCGAATACCTGCGCGCCTTCCTGCGCGCCAAAGAGTGATTCACCACCGGCGCGCAAACGGGAAAGGGGCCGACATGAGTAAACGAACCGATGACCGCGACGCCAGGAAATCTTTAGACGAAGCGACCGACAACCCCTGGGAAGCGAACAAAGACGGCATGGATCAACAGGCCGCCGAGTTGCAGACCGATGAGCAAGGCGAGCGCGAGAACCCGCGACGCTTCGCGCCCGACCCGGCTTTAGATAAGCAGCAAGGCGACCGTGTGCCGTCTGACGCCGACGACGTTTCTTCCACTGAAGACAAAGACAAAGTCAAAGAGCCGTAAAGCGATTGCCGCCCGGTTGTCGGCGCTAAGAATTATTTCCGGCGCGGGCAACGCCGCGCCCGAGCTTGCGCATCCGCCTGATGGCTGAGTATGCTGCTTGCTCAGCACTCACGAACCGCTCATTCAATCTCCGGAGGACAATAATGAAAAAGAAACTGACGAGTTTCTTGCTCTTGCTGTCGTTCCTCGCCCTGCTGCTTCCCGCGGCCGCCTCGGCGCAGGAACGCATAGGTCAGTTCATCAGGCGCGACAAGAATGGCTATAAAGTCGGCGACAGCCGGATCACCTTCTTTGATGGTCCGGGCATCGTCAACTATGAGTACCGTCATCGTTGGATGCCCGGCCCGCTGGGCGCAGCGACGGTCATCGGCACCGGCGCGGGAGCCGGCGCGGTGGTCGGCGGTGTGACCAAAGGCAAGAAGGGCGCGGCAATCGGCGCGGCGGTCGGCGGCGGCGCGGCAACCGCTCTCTGGCTCTACAAGAACCGGCGCGAGAAACGGCGCATCTTTTAATCCGCGCGCCAGCCATCATCGCTTTGCCGCTTCGGGCAAAGCCGGTTGCGCTTGAATCCCGCACGCATCAAAGGTGTGGATGAATTGCCGGCGCTGACCTGTAGCAATCGGGTCAGCGCCGGCTTTTTGTTTGCCGCCGGGTGTGGCGCAAGCTAACAGCTTGCGCCACATGGCAAACCCAATCGAAAACGGCTCTAGGGCTCGGCCAGAATCTGGCGATAGACTTCCGCGTCAACGTTGCCGCCGCTGATGACGCAGTAGACGCGAAGGTCGCGGAACCTTTCGGGCTCGGTCATCAACGCGCCGATGGCGAGCGCGCCCGTCGGCTCGGCTTTGAGGTTTGCCAGTCCGAACAGCAGCCGCACGCCGGCGCGGATATTCGCTTCCGGCACTTCGACAATGTGCGCCAACCCGCTTTCTAGAATCGCCCAGTTGTGCTGGCCGACGCTGACCGTGCGCGCGCCATCGGCAATTGTCTGCGGCTCTCGCTCGTTAGCGACGATGTGACCGGCGCGCAGCGAGCGCGCGGCGTCGTTAGCCACGAGCGGCTCGGCACCGACCACCCGCACAGGGCTTGCGGCCTCGCGCAAGCCTTTGATGAGCCCCGAAGTCAGCCCGCCGCCGCCGACCGGGGCGATGACGTAATCGAACTGACCCGCGAGCCCCGCCAGCTCCGCGCCCAGGCTGGCGTTGCCTTCGATGACCAGCGGGTCGTCATAGGCGCTGGCGACATAGGCGTCAGGGTTCGCGGCTGCGAGATCAGCGACGCGCGCTGCGCGGCTAATCTCGCGAACGTCTATCAGGTCAACCGTGCCGCCGAATTCGCGCACCGCATCAATCTTCACCCGCGCAGAGGTCGCCGGCATAACAATCGTGCATGATTTGCCGAGCAAGCGACAGGCGTAGGCCATCGCCTGCCCGTAGTTGCCCGACGAGGCGGTGATGATCTGCTGCTGGCTGACTTTTGCCGCAAGGTTATACGCGGCGCGGAGCTTGAAGCTGCCGGTGAATTGAAAAGTCTCGGTGGCAATCGTCAGCTCGACGCCCAGGTGCCGGGCGAGGCGCGGCGCTTCGATGATCGTCGTTGGCCGAATGACTTCTTTGAGTGGCTTTGGGTTCATTCGCTTGAACTATGTCAAAAGCGGCGGCGGGTGACAAGTGCGGCGCGCTTTAGTATGATGTTCACACCTCCTAAGCTGTGCAGAGTAGTTCTATGACGACGCATGCCACAAGCTATCTCGTTGATGCCATCGCGCACATGCCGGCGGGCGGCAGGCTGACCCTCTACGACGTTTCCTGGGAAGAGTACGAACAGCTTCTTGATGAATTAGGCGATTGTGCGCTCCGCATCAGCTACTTTCGCGGGAGGCTGGAGATAATGAGTCCAACATTGCGCCACGAGCGGCCTAAAGATTTGCTCTTACAACTGGTCACCCTACTTGCAATCGAGACGGATCTGACGCTGGAGACCGCCGGTTCGACGACTTTCAAAGATGAGCAGCTACAGATGGGCGCGGAGCCGGACACCTGTTTCTACGTCAAGAACGCCGAGCAGATCATCGGCAAAGAAGAGATCAACCTGATGACCGACCCGCCGCCCGATGTCGTCGTCGAGATTGACATCTGGAGCGAATCGGTCGGCAAGATGGAATTCTACGCCGCCATCGGCGTGCCCGAATTCTGGCGCTATCGCAAGAGCCGCCTTTACATCTATCACCTGTCCGATGAAGGCTACGTCGAAGCGCCCGCGAGCCGCGCCTTCCCGCTGCTCACCGCTGAAGTCCTGACGCGCTTCCTTGAGCAGAACAAGCGCGATGGACAGAGCGCCACCCTGCGCGCCTTTCGTGAATGGCTGCGCGCTGCCCGCTGACGCCCGCCGACTTTTCGTGTACAATCCCCCGCGATGTTCGCAGAGGTAGCGGTTCCCGTCCACATCCGTCAGACCTTCACCTATCGGTTGCCGGGCGACATGGCGCGGCGCGCGCACGCCGGCAGCCGCGTCGTCGTGCCGTTCGGCAAAAAGCTGCTGACCGGCTTCATCGTCGCCCTGCACCACGAGCTTGCCGGCGAGGTCACCGAAGGCGACGTCAAAGAAGTCGAAGAGCTGGTTGACGAGTCGCCCATCATCACCCGCGACATCCTGCACCTGACCAAGTGGATGAGTGATTATTACCACGCGCCGTGGGGCGAGTGCCTGCGCACCGCCTTGCCCGCGGGCGCGACGGTCGCCACCGAGCAAGTCCTGACGATCACCGAGGCGGGTCGCGCCGCGCTGGCACAGGTGTCGGCGGGCTTTAGCTGGTCGTCGTCGAAGCTGCAAGCCCTTGAGCTGGTCGCCGCCAGCGGTCACCTCGGCACCCGCGAGCTTGAGCGCCACCTGTCGAAATCGCACGCTTCGGCGCTGGTGCGTCAGCTTGAGCGCGCCGGCTTCGTGCGCGTCGCCGAGCGCGTCGGCGAGAGCCGTTTGAAGCCCAAGTTACAAAACGCCGTGCGGCTCAGCGAGCGCGCCTTCGATGGCGGCACCGGCGACTCGCCGCTCACGCCATCGCAACAGCGCGTCGTCGAAACCCTCGAAGAAGCCGGCGAGCCGTTCACCTTCAGCGACCTGCTGGAAACCGCCGACGTCTCGGCCTCGGTCGTGCGGACGCTTGAGAAGCGCGGCCTCGTCGAAGTCTTCGCCCGCGAGGTGCGCCGCGACCCGCTGGCGCACGTCGAGCAGCAAGAGCTGGAACTGGTGACGCTCAACGACGACCAGCAGCGCGCCCTCGACCGCATCATCGCGCGCCTGGACGAGCGCCACTACGCGACCTTTCTGCTGCACGGCGTCACCGGCAGCGGCAAGACGGAAATCTACATCCGCGCCATGCGCGAGGCGACGCGGCGCGGACAGTCGGCGCTGATGCTGGTGCCGGAGATTGCGCTGACGCCGGTCTTCTCGCGCCGCTTGCGCGCCATCTTCGGCGACGCCGTTGCCATCCTGCATTCGAGCTTGTCTGAAGGCGAGCGCACGGACGAGTGGCGGCGCATCAAAGACGGCGAGGCGCGCGTCTGCATCGGCACGCGCTCGGCGGTCTTCGCGCCGCTCGACAATCTCGGCATCATCGTCGTTGACGAAGAGCACGAGACCTCGTACAAGCAGGACGAAACGCCGCGCTACCACGGGCGCGACACCGCCATCATGCGCGCCCTGCGGGCGAACGCCGTGGTCGTGCTCGGCTCGGCAACGCCCTCGCTCGAATCTGTGCATAACGCGACGACAGGGAAGTACGAATACATACGGCTCGACACGCGCTATGGCAACCGGGCGCTCGCGGCGGTCGAGACCGTTGATATGCGCGAAGTCTTCAAGCGCCACGGCAAGCAGGTGACCTTCTCAGACGAGCTGAAGACGGCGATGGCTGAAAGCTTCGAGCGCGGCGAGCAGGTGATGATCCTCTTGAACCGCCGCGGCTTCTCGTCGTTTGCGATGTGCCGCTCGTGCGGCGACGCGATTCACTGCCCGAATTGCGATGTGACGCTCACCTATCACCGCTACAATCAAAGCCTGCAATGCCATTACTGCAACTACATACGGCCCGCGCCGCGTGTCTGCCCGGCGTGTGATGGGCAATACATTCAATATGTCGGCGAAGGCACCGAGCAGCTCGAAGCCAAGCTGCGCGAGCTGTTCCCTGACAAGTCCATCGCTCGCATTGACCGCGACACGACCCGCCGGCGCGGCAGCCTCGAACACCTGCTGATGGAGTTTGCCGCGGGGACGATTGATCTGGTCGTCGGCACACAGATGATCGCCAAAGGCCATGACTTTCCGAACGTCACGCTGGTCGGCGTCATCTCTGTAGACGCGGGGCTCTGCTTGCCCGACTTTCGCGCCGCCGAGCGCACGTTTCAGCTCTTAACCCAGGTGGCGGGTCGCGCAGGGCGTGGCGACCGACCGGGCCGCGTGGTGATTCAGACCTATCACCCGGAGCATTATTCGCTGGTCTGTGCGAAGGCGCAGGATTACGATCAGTTCTATCGGCGCGAGATCGAGTTTCGCCGCTCGATGCATTATCCGCCGTTCAACGCGCTGATCAACATCTGCATCCACGACAAAGAATTCGACCGCGCCAACAATACGGCGACTGACCTGGCGAAAGCGCTGCGCGGCGAGACGCGCGATTCACTGCTGCGCGTTCTGGGGCCGGCGCCGGCGCCGATCTCGCGCATCAAGGGTGAGCATCGCTTTCAGATATTGATCAAGGCGCGCAGCCGCGCCCGCGCCCGCGAAACCCTGGATGCAGCGATGACAAAGCTGCTTGCGCGCGGCATCAATCCGCGTTCAATATCTATCGAAGTCGATCCGGTCAGTCTCATGTAAAACGGCCATTCGACCAAAAGGAGAGTGCTTATGAAATGTCAACGATGTGGCGCGGAGGTCCCGCCGGATACGAAGTTCTGTACCTCTTGCGGCAACCCCGTGGGAGCCCCCGACGCCCAGGCGAATTATGGGGCGCCGCCGCCCGGTTATCAACAGCCGCCACCCGGATATCCGCAAGGCCCACCGCCCGGTTATCAACAAGGCCCGCCGCCCGGTTATCCGCAAGGGCCGCCAAATTATCCCCCGCCGCCGCCGGGCTACCCGCAAGGGCCGCCGCCCGGATATCAACAAGGGCCGCCGCCCGGCTATCAGCAGGGACCGCCGCCCGGTTATGGACAGCCGCCGCCGAATTACCCGCCGGGCCAGGGCATTCATATTGATGCCGATGGGCGCGGCGCGGGGCGCGGCTACAATTATGAAATCCTGCACCAGCCGGCTTTCTCGCTGGCCGTCGTGCAACTGCAACCCGAGCAATCCATCCAGGCCGAAGCCGGGGCAATGGTCTCGATGTCGGCCAACGTCGAGCTGCAATCGCAGATGAAAGGCGGCTTGATGGGCGCGCTCAAGCGCGCCGTCGGCGGCGAATCGGCGTTCGTCTCGACCTTCACGGCGCGCGGCGGCCCCGGCGAAGTCACGCTCGCGCCCGGCAGCCCCGGCGACATCGCGGGCATTGAGATGAGTAACCAGCTCTTCTACGTTCAATCCAGCTCGTACCTCGCGGGCGACGCCGGGCTGGTCGTTGACACGAAGTGGGGCGGCGCGAAGTCCTTCTTCGGCGGCGAGGGGCTCTTCGTTTTGCAGGTGAGCGGCTCGGGGCTTCTGCTCGTCTCGTCCTTCGGCGCGATTCACCGCAAGCGGCTCGCCGCGGGCGAGCGCTACGTCGTTGATACGGGC